>NZ_MUGV01000022.1:0-154353 GCF_002217275.1 Flavobacterium frigidimaris | reverse complement strand
ATAGAGAATAGAGAATAGAATATAGATTTTAGAAAATAGAGCCAAGAGCCAAGAAGAAAGATATTAGAAAATTGAAAATAGAGGATAGAGCATAGAACATAGAGCATAGAACATAGAACATAGATTGGAAAGCAAAGATTGGAAGTCTTTTCTCTTTATTCTTTGTTCTTTTCTCTAAAGTTTTCTCTAAAAAAATAAATAAGTATGAAAATTAAAAGCCAAAATAAAATAATCATTTTACTGCTGTTGTTTCTAGTTCAGCTTTCGTTTGCTCAAAAGAAAAATGAAAGCATAGGAACAGAAACGGTAAATGTGGTAAAGCCTTATTCGCCAACCATATCAGATGCTTTTAAAGTGAAAGAAACTCCTTCGCTTGACGATTCTGGAAATCAGCCAAAAGAGACTATTAAATATAGCATTTTGTCTGTTCCTGTTGCATCGACCTTTACTCCTTCAAAAGGAAATGCTGCAGGTGTTGAGAAATCAAAAAAGGAAAGATTGTTCAATAATTATGCGACTCTTGGCGTTGGAAATTATGGGACTTTGAATGCTGAATTATTTGTAACACAAGACTTAGGAAACAATGATTATGTGGCCGGAATGTTGCGTCATCATTCTTCTCAGGGCGGAATTAAAGATGTAAATCTGAATGATGAATTTTATGATACAGCTTTGAATGTTGGTTATGGTGTAAACAATCGTGATATGTCATGGGCAGTAGATTTAGGATATCAAAATCAAGTGTACAATTGGTACGGTTTGCCAACTGATTTTGGAATGACTTTGCCTCCGGAAACGCAGGAAGATTTGATTAGAGGAATTAATCCGAATCACTCTTATAACACGATCTCTTTAGGCGGAAATATAGAATTTAATGAAGGGATTTTTAGTAAAATTGATACCAGATTTACACATTTTTCAGATAGTTTTTCTTCTTCAGAAAATCGTTTTTATGTGAAGCCAACTTTCAAAGTTGATGTTATGGATCAGTCGATTAATACAAATATTATCATTGATCACGTAAGTGGATCATTCGAGAATAATTATGATCGTACTAATTTAGAACCTGTAAAATACAGCTTAACTAATTTCGGAATCGAGCCAAGTTTTGTAGTTCATGAAAACGATTGGACATTAGAATTAGGTGCTGGATTATATTATGGATTAGATTCTGAAAACAGCGGAAACAAATTCTATATTTATCCAAAGGTAAATGCTTCGTATAAATTAGTAGGTGATTTAATGATTTTTTACACAGGAGTAAACGGTAGCTTAAATCAAAATTCTTATGCTGATTTTGTGACTCAAAACCCGTTTTTATCTCCAACTTTAAACATGAGACCTACAAGTAATCAGTATAATGTCTTTGCAGGTTTAAAAGGGAAATTGGCAAACAATATTAATTATAATTTGTCGGGTTCTTATCTAAACGAAAAAGACAAAGCTTTGTTTAAAAGCAATGATTATACAGAGAATTTTGATAACCAGAATTATGCTTTTGGAAATTCGTTTGGAGTAGTTTATGATGACGTAAGAACATTACGTTTTTATGCCGAGTTAAAAGCTGACTTTTCTAAAAATGTTACTTTTGGAATCAACGGAACCTTTAATAGTTATAAAACAGATGGATTAGAAGCGTGGAATTTACCTTCAATGAAATTAAGCTCCAATTTGGATGTTACTATAACTAAACAATGGTACGCAGGACTGAATGTTTTCTTTGTTGGAGAACGTAAGGATATGCAAACAAACTTAGATGTTGCAACACTTGGCGTTCCGGTTACCTTAAAAAGTTATTTTGATGCGAATGCGCATTTAGGATATAAATACAACGAACGTTTGACTTTTTTCTTAAAACTAAATAATATAGGAAATCAGGCTTACGAAAGATGGTTGAATTACCCTGTTCAGGGATTCCAGGTTTTAGTAGGCGGAAATTATAAATTCGATTTTTAAATTTAACCGCAAAGGCCGCAAAGTTTTTACGCAAGGTTCGCTAAGTCTTTTAAAGATTTGGCGATTTTTGTTTTTTATAATTAGTGTAATTCGTGGCGAAAAAAATTGCAAAAGAAAAAAACCTTTGCACCTTTGTACCTCAGAACCTCAGTACCTTTAAAAAATGACTTTCAAACAAAAAATACATTCCCATTATTTGCAAATGGTTCAGGACCGAATAGATGTTTTTAGAGACATGATTTCGGCTTTGACTGAAGATTCTAAAAACGATGCCAAAGGTTCTGCCGGCGATAAGCATGAAACGGCTTTGTCGATGATGCATATCGAACAGGAAAAACTGACCAATAAATTAAAAGAAGCGATAACTCAAAAAGCTATTTTAGATAAAATTGATGCTTCAAAAACAACTGAGAATATTATTTCCGGAAGTTTGGTGAAAGCTAACGGTATTCATTTGTATTTGAGTGTGGCGCTTCCTAAAATTGCAATTGACGGAATTAATATAATTGCACTTTCTCCTCAATCTCCATTGGGTTCTCATTTAATGGGGAATAAAGTTGGGTTTCAATTTGAAATTAATAAGACGCATTATACTATTGAGAGTGTTGAATAAATCATTCAATATTCTACTAACTTTTTCAGAGCGAAATAGCCACAAAGTATGTCATTCCGGGGAACGAGGACACGAAGGATAGTGAATTGGCGAAGCAATCCCCGCAAGTGACTCCGCAACGAGAATCCAATCTTTGTAGAGCTACTTGCGGGGATTTCTAGTTCATCGGAATGAAAATATTGAACTTAGAATAATTTTAAGTTGCTATTTCTTCTTCTCCTTGAATATTTTTCAATGATTCTTTAAAATATCAAATTATACTTCAAAGATCTCTCTAAAAGCTTGTGTATATAGCTCCATTTAGCCCTGAAATTGAAATTTTCAAGTTCAGGGCTTTTTTTGGTGTTAAAATTTTACATTTTGTATGTAAATATCAAATTATGGTTTAAAATTATAACTGAAATGAATATTTATGTTTTTCAATTATAACCAATACCGCATCTTTGCCTTATCAAAATGAAATTTACAATTAAAAATATAGAATTATGTGCGGAATCGTATGTGCCTTTGATCTAAAACAAAAAGCTGAGACTTTAAGACCTCAAGTATTAGAAATGTCTAAAATCATTCGTCACCGTGGACCAGACTGGAGCGGTATTTACAGTAATGATAAAGCAATTCTTTCTCACGAGCGTTTGGCGATTGTTGATCCGGCGTCTGGAAAACAACCTTTATTTACAGAAGATAAAAAGTTAGTTTTAGCTGCAAATGGTGAAATATACAACCACAGAGAATTGCGTAAACAATTTGAAGGAAAATATAATTTTCAGACTGAAAGTGACTGTGAAGTTATTCTGGCTCTTTACAGAGAAAAAGGTCCTCACTTTGTAGATGAAATGAACGGAATCTTTGGATTTGCAATTTATGACGTTGAAAAAGACGAGTATTTTATTGCTCGTGACCATATGGGAATTATTCCTTTATACATTGGTTGGGATCAACACGGAACTTTTTACGTAGCTTCTGAATTAAAAGCTTTGGAAGGATATTGCACAAAAATTCAATTGTTTCCTCCAGGACATTATATGACAAGTAAAGACGGTGAATTTGTACAATGGTACAAAAGAGACTGGGTAGATTATGATGCTGTAAAAGACAACGAAACTAGTATTCCGGAAATCAAAAAAGCGCTTGAAGCAGCAGTTCACAGACAATTAATGAGTGATGTTCCTTACGGAGTTTTACTTTCCGGAGGTTTAGATTCGTCTATTACTTCGGCTGTAGCTAAAAAATTTGCACAAAAGCGTATTGAGTCTGATGACACTACTGACGCCTGGTATCCGCAATTACACTCTTTCTCAGTTGGATTAGAAGGTTCTCCTGATTTAGCAGCTGCTCAGGTTGTGGCAAAACATATCGGAACGATTCACCACGAAATTAAATTCACAATTCAGGAAGGATTAGATGCCGTTCGTGATGTAATTTACAACCTTGAAACGTATGATGTGACTACAGTTAGAGCATCAACTCCAATGTGGTTAATGGCGAGAGTTATTAAATCAATGGGAATTAAAATGGTGCTTTCCGGAGAAGGTGCAGATGAGTTGTTTGGAGGCTATTTATACTTCCATAAAGCACCAAACGCAAGAGAATTCCACGAAGAAAACGTTCGTAAATTAGGAAAACTTCATATGTACGATTGTTTACGTGCAAACAAAAGTTTGGCTGCCTGGGGAATCGAAGGTCGTGTTCCATTCTTAGATAAAGAATTTATGGATGTTGCCATGCGCATTAACCCACAAGATAAAATGATCAATAAAGAACATCCAATGGAAAAATGGGTAGTTCGTAAAGCTTTTGAAGACATGTTGCCGGAAAGTGTAGCATGGAGACAAAAAGAGCAGTTTTCTGATGGAGTAGGATACAGCTGGATCGACACTTTGAAAGAAGTAGTTGGAGAAGCAGTTTCTGATGAACAATTGGCAAATGCGAAATACAAATTCCCATTACAAACACCAACTTCAAAAGAAGAATATTATTACCGTTCTATCTTCGCTGAACATTTTCCAAGTGATGCTGCCGCTTTATGTGTGCCTCAGGAAGCAAGTGTGGCTTGTAGTACAAAAATTGCACTGGAGTGGGATGAAGCTTTTAAAAACATGAACGATCCTTCAGGTAGAGCGGTTGCAAGTGTGCATGATGATGCTTACGAGAAAGCATAAAAAAATGAATTTTTAGAATTAGTATATATTAAGAAAGACGTTCTCTATTTTTAGAGGACGTTTTTTGTCTCTAAAATTATTAAGTTCATAATTTCAGCTCTTTAAGATTATTTTTCGTTAATATTTTAACTTTCTTTTTTATATTTGACATTTACTGAAGTAAGTTAGATTCTCAACAAAAAGGAGAAATAATATTTTAGTTTTGCTATAGATTATAAGTAGTTTTTAAAGTTAATTCACTTCATGAGGGGAGTGAGTAAAATAATAATAAAAAAATAGAATGGTATGTCTGGATTATTGGCAGTAATTGGTAAAGGAAAAGACCCGCAACTTGTAAAAGAGCTTTCTAAAAGAATGTCGCATCGTGGGCCTGATGAGAATGATCTGCATATTATGGAGAATGGAAGTATTATTTGTCATGAAAGTTTGTCAATTGTTGATTTACAGACAGGTAAACAACCTATTCAGGGAACAAATAAAGCCTGGATGGTTCATGATGGCGAAATTTACAACTATCAGGAATTAAAAAATACAGTTTTAAAAGAGCATACTTTTAGAACAAAATCAGATTCAGAAGTTATCGTGCATTTGTACGAGGAATTTGGATATAATTTCTGTAATATGCTTGATGGAGATTTTGCTTTTGTAGTTATTGATGGTGATGATTACATTGCCGGAAGAGACCCAATTGGAGTAAAACCTCTCTATTATGGATTGGATGAAAGAGGAAGGATTTATTTTTCTTCAGAAATGAAGTCAATTGCAGATCAGTGTAAGTCATTTTCAACTTTTCCTCCGGGACATTATTATACGGGTAAAACAGGTTTCGTAAAATATTACCGACCTGAATATGAAGATCATTTAAATGCTGTTGAAAGTCTTGATTTGGATTTGATTCGTGAGACTTTAGTCGAAGCTACCCGTAAACGTTTAATGAGCGAAGCTCCGCTGGGGGTTTTATTATCAGGTGGCTTGGATTCGTCTTTGACTTCATCAATTGCAGCTCGATTATTTGCTGAAAAAGGAAAAAAACTACCTTCCTTTTCTATCGGATTAGATAGTGATTCGCCAGATAATATTGCAGCCAGAAAAGCCGCAGCATTTTTAGGAACAGAACATCATGAAATACATTTTTCTGTTGCAGAAGGTGTTGAAATGATTGAAAAAGTAATTTATCATATTGAAACATACGATATCATTTCTGTTAGAGCCGGAGTTCCAATGTATTTGTTGTCGACAGCAATAAGTGAAAAAGGAATTAAAGTGATTCTTTCAGGGGAAGGTGCCGATGAGATTTTTGGTGGCCATTTGTATTTTAGAAATGCACCATCAACAGAAGAATTTCAGGATGAAACAATTGAAAGAGTTCAGAAATTGTTTACTGCTGATTTATTACGCGCTGATAAAACAACAATGGCAACTGGTGTTGAAGCCAGGATTCCATTTTTAGATACCGCTTTTTTAGATGTTGCCATCCGAATTAAAACGGAAGAAAAACAGCCAAAAACGCATGATGGTATTGAGAAATATATTTTAAGAAAAGCATTTGATACTCCTGAAAATCCGTATTTGCCAACAGAAGTTTTATGGAGACAAAAAGAACAGTTTTCAGACGGAGTTGGATACAATTGGGTTGATGAATTGATCGAATATTGCGCTACTCAGGTTTCAGACGAACAATTGGCTGGAGCTGCTGCTGAGTTTCCATACAACTCACCAACAACAAAGGAGGCTTATTTTTACAGATCGATTTTTCATAAATATTATCCACAAGTTAGTGCTGCTCAAACAGTACGCAAATGGATTCCTAAATGGCAGGACAACCAGGATCCAAGTGGTAGAGCAAATTCAGCACACGTAAAAGCAGATACAGAGATTTCGAAATCTGGGGTGGTGATTTAAACATTCCAAAAAAGAAATTCCAAATTCCAATTTTTAAATTCCAAAAGAGAATTTAAGAATTAAAAAAATATAAAATCCGAAATGATATGTATTCATTTCGGATTTTTTTATGCTCGTAATTGGAATTTGAGTCCGGTGCTTCTCGATAAAGATTGGATTTCTTTCGCAGTAATTGGAATTTAAGATTTGGACTTTAGTTCTGAGCAGTAATTGGAATTTGGGATTTAAAAGATTTGGAATTTAGTTTTAAGGTAAATCGCTAAAAGTAAGTTAATAAGACTTTATTGTAATTAAGAAAAATACTATATTTGGTTACCAAGAACAATTAATAAATAATTAACCATCTATGAGAAAACTATTACTAAGTGGAATTCTGTACTGCTCATTTGTTTCCTTGAGTTCAGTATACGCTCAAAAATCTGAAATACCAAAATACATTACCAATGTAGAAGGTGTTAAAGAATATTCTTTAAACAACGGATTAAAAGTTCTTTTGATTCCAGATGCTTCTCAAAGCAATATGGTGGTCAATATCGTTTATAGTGTAGGTTCCAGAAACGAAGGTTACGGAGAAAAAGGCATGGCGCATTTATTGGAGCATATGCTTTTTAAAAGTACTAAAAATCTCGGAGACATTAAAAAAATGCTTTCTGATAAAGGAGGAGCGGCCAATGGAACAACCTGGTTAGACAGAACTAATTATTATGAAGTTTTTCCATCAAATGATGAAAATTTAAAGTGGAGTATTGAAATGGAAGCTGACCGAATGATCAATGCTACTATTTTACAAACAGATCTTGATAAGGAATTTTCAGTAGTACGAAATGAGTTTGAAATAGGTGAAAATAATCCGGATGGTGTTTTGCAGGAAAGAATTCTTTCAACAGCTTATTTGTGGCACAATTACGGGAATAGTACTATTGGAAGTAAGGAAGATATTGAAAGAGTTAAAGCAAACAGGCTTAGAGTTTTTTACGAAAAATATTATCAGCCAGACAATGCAACTTTAATTATCGCAGGTAAATTTGATGAGCAAAAAGCATTGCAGTATGTTGGGCAATATTTAGGAGCTATTCCAAGACCAAAAAGAGTTTTAGATAAAACATATACACTTGAACCAGCCCAGGATGGAGAAAAATTCGTAGAGCTTAACAGAGCGGGGGATAGTAAAAATGTGGGTGCTTTGTATCATACGGTTCCCTATGCAGATAAAGATTTTGCTGCGATTGACGCTTTGGGAGAAATTTTGACTTCTGATCCATCAGGTTATTTGTATAAAACTTTGGTTGAAACCCAAAAAGTTTCAAGTTTGTATGCCTGGCAGCCAAATGTTAGAGATGCAAGCTTTATGTACTTTGGAGTCGCCGTTCCTAATGACAAAGATATTAAGGCTACAAGAGATATCGTAAGGACAGAATTAGATAAAATACCAACGACTTTATATACAGATCAGGACGTAAGCAGAGCCAAAGCAAAGATTATCAAGCAAATTGAAGGTGTTAAGAATAACACTATTTCTTTTGCAATTAATCTAACAGAAATTATTGGTGCCGGAGATTTTAGATTGGGTTACCTGTATAGAGATGCTGTCGAAAAGTTAACAAAAGAAGATATTCAAAGAGTTGCTGAGAAATATTTCAGAAGTAATAATAGAACGGTTGGAATATTTATTCCTTCAAAAGAGGAGCAAAGAGTAAAATCTGTTGAATATACAGATGAGCAATTAGTTACTTTAACTAAAGATTACAAAGGTAAGGCCTTAGAAAAAGAAGCAGCCGCATTTGAAGCCTCTATTAAAAATTTAAAACAGAATTTTGTTGAAGGTAAATTAAGTAACGGAGCAAAATACGGCTTGATAAAAAAAGAAATAAAAGGAGGTAAAGTTCAGGCTAATTTTAAATTCCCAGTTAGTAATGAAAAGGATTTAGCAGGTAAAACAGATACAGGCGGAATTTTGGCGCAATTATTAAAAACCGGAACTAAAACCAGAACAAAAGAGCAAATTCAGGATAGATTAGATCAATTAAAATCTAGTATTTATTTTAATTTTTCAGGGCAGGTTTTGTCGATTAACATTAGTACTTATAAAGAAAGTTTTAAAGAAGTAATGGAGATTTTAAATGATTTGCTCGTTAATTCTACTTTTCCACAAAATGAGCTGACTAAAACAATTACAGATTATAATACTTATTTGGAGTCTAATCTTAATGATCCTCAAACAGTTGCTTTTACAGAGCTTTCGAGAGAGACTACAAAATATGATAAAGCAAGTATTTTTTATACACCAACAATTCAGGAACAGATTGATGCTTTTAAAAAGATAAAACAAACGGAGATAGTTGATTTTTATGCTACTATTCTGGGAGGTAATAATGGTGTTGGAAGTGTAGTAGGGGATTTGGAAGCAAAATCTACAGTTGAGATTTTAGAAAACACCTTCGGAAAATGGAATTCTAAATCAAAATATGAATTGGCCAAACCTACTTATTTTGAAACAAAAATACTGGATAAGGATTTTATAACTCCGGATAAAGAAAATGCTGTAGCGCTTGGTAGAATTAGTTTTAAAATGACCAAAAGCAGTGCCGATTATCCCGCATTTGTAATGGCTAATGAAATATTGGGAAGCGGAGGTTTTTTAAGCGCAAGAATTCCAATGCGATTAAGAGAAAAAGAAGGAATCAGTTACGGTGCAGGTTCATTTATTGATGTGCCTATTACAAATGATGTTGCTTCATGGTCGTATTATGCTTTTTTAAATCCGACTAAAAAGAATGCAGTTGAAACGGCTGCAAAAGAAGAAATTGCAAAAGCATTAAAAGATGGTTTTACTGCCGAAGAGCTAAAATCAAACCTGGTTAGCTGGCAGAACGAAAGAAAAACAAGATTAGGAAGTGATGATACTTTAATGAGTCTTGTAAATACCTATTTGCAATATGGCGTTCCTTTGGAAGATTATGATGACTTAGAGAACAAAGTTAAAGCATTAAAAGTAGAAGAAGTTAATGCAGTTTTGAAGAAATATTTAAGCCTGGATAAAATGACTTCTGTGTATGCGGGAGATTTTACAAAAAAACTATAAATAGAAAAATTCCAAATTTTATAAATTTCAAATTCCAATTGTATTGAGTTTATTTAATATTAAAATCCAAATCCGAAATGACATTTTGTTGTTTCGGATTTTTCATTTTTTAGAATTTGGATTTTTCATCATTTGATTTTTGTGTTATTTCTATTCTTGAAATTAGGAATATTTTCAAAGAATTTGGAATTTGTTTTTTTAAAGAGGCTAATTTTTGGAATTTGGAATTTATTTTTTGATTTTTCACACAATTGTGTTAATAACTTAAGTGCTTTAAATGGGATTTTAACTGATATATAATTTGCGTTTTTATATATTTGCGTGTTAGACAATAATTACATTTTTTAGAATAAATTATATGAGCGAAGAAATCAAGAAGAACAATTATTCAGCAGATAGTATTCAGGCATTAGAAGGAATGGAGCACGTAAGAATGCGTCCATCGATGTATATTGGAGATGTAGGGGTTCGAGGGCTACATCATTTGGTTTACGAGGTTGTTGATAACTCTATTGATGAGGCGATGGGGGGACATTGTGATACTATTGGTGTTGCAATTAACGAAGACGGTTCGGTAACAGTTGAAGATAACGGTCGTGGTATTCCAGTTGATTTACATAAAAAAGAAGGAGTTTCTGCACTTGAGGTTGTAATGACTAAAATTGGTGCCGGAGGTAAATTCGATAAAGATTCTTATAAAGTTTCCGGAGGTTTGCACGGTGTTGGGGTTTCGGTTGTAAACGCACTTTCAGTTCATATGAAATCTACTGTTTTTAGAGACGGTAAAATCTACGAACAAGAATATGAAAGAGGAAAATCATTATATCCGGTAAAACAAATCGGAGAAACAGATAAAAGAGGTACACGTCAGACTTTTTATCCTGATAATACCATCTTTACTCAGACTACAGAGTTCTCTTATGATACTTTATCAGCTCGTATGCGTGAGCTTTCTTTCTTAAACAAAGGAATCACAATTACTTTTACAGACAAAAGAGAAGTTGATGATAAAGGTGAATTTAAAGTTGAAGTTTTTCATTCTGATGAAGGGCTTAAAGAATATATTCGTTATTTAGATGGAAACCGTGAGCCAATTATTTCTCACGTTATCAGCATGGATAATGAAAAAGGTGAAATTCCGGTTGAAGTTGCCTTAATTTATAATACAAGTTATACAGAGAATATTTTCTCTTACGTAAATAATATTAACACTCACGAAGGAGGAACGCATTTACAAGGTTTTAGAAGTGGTTTGACAAGAACCCTTAAAAAATACGCAGATGCTTCTGGAATGTTGGATAAGTTGAAATTCGAAATTGCGGGAGATGACTTCCGTGAGGGATTGACTGCTATTATTTCGGTAAAAGTGGCTGAACCTCAATTTGAAGGACAAACCAAAACTAAACTTGGAAACAGAGAAGTAGTTTCTCCGGTTTCTCAGGCAGTTGGAGAGATGTTAGAGAATTATTTGGAGGAAAATCCAAATGATGCCCGTATCATTATCCAGAAAGTAATTTTAGCGGCTCAGGCCCGTCACGCTGCTAAAAAAGCACGTGAAATGGTGCAACGTAAAACCGTTATGGGCGGCGGTGGATTGCCAGGAAAACTTTCAGATTGTTCTGAGCAGGATCCTGCAAGATGTGAGGTTTACCTTGTCGAGGGAGATTCGGCTGGTGGAACAGCAAAACAAGGTCGTGATCGTAACTTTCAGGCGATTTTGCCTTTGCGTGGTAAGATTTTGAATGTTGAGAAAGCGATGCATCATAAAGTATTCGAAAACGAAGAGATTCGAAATATCTTTACTGCTTTAGGAGTTACGATTGGAACTGCAGAAGACAGCAAAGCCTTAAATCTTGAAAAACTAAGGTATCATAAGGTAATCATCATGTGTGATGCCGATGTCGATGGTAGTCACATTTCTACTTTAATACTAACGTTCTTCTTCCGTTTCATGAAAGAGTTGATTGAAGAAGGTCACGTTTATATCGCAGCTCCGCCTTTATACTTAGTTAAAAAAGGAAATAAAAAAGAGTATGCGTGGAATGATGTTCAGCGTGATCAGGCGAATGAAAGAATGGGGGGAAGTGCAGCTATCCAACGTTATAAAGGTCTTGGAGAGATGAACGCGGAGCAATTATGGGAAACTACAATGGATCCAAGCTTCAGAACTTTACGTCAGGTAACGATTGATAGTCTGGCTGAAGCTGACAGGGTTTTCTCAATGTTAATGGGGGATGAAGTACCACCACGTAGAGAATTTATCGAGAAAAATGCTGTTTACGCAAATATCGATGCATAATAAAAAAGTTTAGCCTTCAATTCGTTTAATTGTTTAAATTTACTTAAACGATTAAACGAATTGTCGTTTATAAAATAAATTAATTAATAACCGATAAAGTATAAAATATGAAAGTTACCATTGTAGGAGCAGGAAATGTTGGAGCTACATGTGCAGATGTTATTTCTTATAGAGGAATTGCCAGCGAAGTAGTGTTGTTGGATATTAAAGAAGGTTTTGCCGAAGGGAAAGCATTGGATATTATGCAATGCGCTACTAATACGGGTTTTAATACCAAAGTATCTGGTGTAACCAATGATTATTCTAAAACAGCTGGAAGTGATGTAGTAGTAATTACATCAGGAATTCCAAGAAAACCAGGAATGACACGTGAAGAATTAATAGGTATTAATGCGGGAATTGTAAAAACAGTTGCTGAGAATGTATTAAAACATTCGCCAAATACTATTATTGTTGTTGTTTCTAATCCAATGGATACGATGACGTATTTAGCTTTAAAAGCTACCGGATTACCAAAAAACAGAATTATTGGTATGGGTGGTGCTTTAGACAGTTCTCGTTTTAGAACTTATTTGTCTTTGGCTTTAGATAAGCCTGCAAATGATATATCAGCAATGGTAATTGGAGGGCATGGTGATACTACGATGATTCCATTGACACGTTTAGCGTCTTATAATGGAATTCCGGTAACAGAATTTCTTTCAGAAGAAGCATTGCAGAAAGTTGCAGCTGATACTATGGTAGGAGGTGCGACACTTACGGGTCTTTTAGGTACATCAGCATGGTATGCTCCAGGAGCATCTGTAGCCTATTTAGTTGATAGTATTTTAAACGATCAAAAGAAAATGATTGCCTGTTCGGTATTTGTTGAAGGAGAATACGGACAAAACGATATTTGTATAGGAGTGCCTTGTATTATAGGTAAAAATGGAGTAGAAGAAATTTTAGATATTCAATTAAACGATCAGGAAAAGGCTTTGTTTGCTAAAAGTGCAGATGCAGTTAGAGGGATGAATGATGCTCTAAAATCGATTTTAGTATAAAGAATTTGGTAAAAAAAGGAAAAGGCTGCACTTTTGCAGTCTTTTTTTTGAGATTAATTAATAAATAAATTGGTTAATCTTTTCGAGAATTATATATTTGCTCGGTTTAAAAAAAATGCTGTAATTCGTGATCTGGTTTTTTAGTTTTAAAAAATGATGTCAGGGCTTATTTTATGGGACTTTAAAACAAAAACAAACAATAAAACATAATTAATTTTTAGTAATAATGCAGAATAAAGGACTTATTAAATTTTTCGCAATTCTATTTGCATTGGTAAGTATTTACCAACTTTCGTTCACTTTTGTGGCAAACAGCGTCAAAAGTGAAGCTAAAGCTTTTGCAGGAGACAATCCTGATAAAGAGCTAAAATATTTAGATTCTATTGGTAAAGTAGAGGTACTAAATCTTGGTTTTACAAATTTTACTTACAATGAAGTAAAAAATAAACAATTAAATAAAGGTCTTGACTTAGAAGGAGGAATCAACGTTATTCTTCAAATCTCTGTTAAGGATGTATTGAAAGGATTGTCAAACAATTCTAAAAATCCTGTATTTAATAAATCATTAGCTGATGCGACTGCAAATTTAGAAGGAAATAAAACCTATTTAAATAAGTTTTTTGAGGCATTTGAAGCGAACTCAAACGGAACTACAAAATTAGCTTCACCAGATATTTTTGCAAACAGAAGTTTACAAGGAGAAGGTGGAATCGATTTCCAAATGACTGATGCGCAAGCTCAAAAAGTAATTAAGAAAAAAGTTGATGAGTCTATCGAAAGTGCTTATAAAGTATTAAGAGAGCGTATTGACAAATTTGGTGTAACACAACCAAACATTCAAAAATTAGGAGAAACTGGAAGAATTCTAGTTGAACTTCCTGGTGCTAAGGATGTTGATAGAATCAAGAAATTATTAGGTGGAAAAGCGCAATTAGAGTTTTGGGAAACTTATAAAGTTGAAGAAATTGGAAACTTCTTAGTTGCTACTAACGAAGCTTTGAAAAAGACTGAAGTAAAGAAAACAGAAACTAAAAGTGTTGCTAAAGATTCATTGAATGCTTTATTAACTGATGCTAAAGATTCTGTTGATGTTAAAAAAGGAAACAACCCGTTATTTGACAAAATGTTAGGTCAGGGTGGTGGACCAGTTTTAGCTTACTTTGCTCCAAAAGATACTGCTACTATCAATGCATATTTCAAAAGACCGGAAATTAGAGTTTTATTGGCTGCTGACCAACACAATGCAAAATTTGTATGGAGTAAACCAACTACTTTAAAAGATGCTAAAGGAAAAGAAGTTGAAGCTGTTGAATTATACGCTTTAAAAGGAAACAGAGATAATGTACCTGCTATGAGCGGTGGTGTTGTTACTGATGCAAAAGATACTTTCGACCAATTAGGAAAACCAGCTGTTTCTATGCAAATGAACAGCCAGGGTGCTAAAGTTTGGGAAGAATTGACAGGTAGAGCTTTTTCTCAAAAAAGTTACATTGCTATTGTTTTAGATAACATTGTATATTCTGCTCCTGGTGTTACTAGTGGTCCAATCGCTGGAGGAAGATCTGAAATTACAGGTTCTTTTGATGTGGCTGAAACTAAAGATTTAGCAAACGTATTGAATGCAGGTAAATTACCAGCTTCTGCAGATATTATCCAATCAACTGTTGTAGGACCATCTTTAGGTCAGGCTGCAATTGATGCTGGTACAATTTCATCAGTAATTGGATTTTTATTAGTTTGTTTATGGATGGTATTCTATTATGGTAAAGCAGGTTGGTATGCTAACCTTGCCTTATTATTGAACTTATTATTCTTATTTGGAATTATGGCAAGTTTTGGTTTTGTATTAACATTACCAGGTATTGCAGGTATCGTATTAACATTAGGTACTGCAGTAGATGCTAACATTATTATATTTGAAAGAGCAAAAGAAGAATTACGTGAAGGTAAATCTTTGTCTGAAGCTGTTGTTGCTTCTTACGGATGGCACGGTGCAATGCGTTCTATTATTGATGCGAACGTAACTCACGTTTTAACTGGAGCAATCTTGTTTATTTTTGGAACAGGACCAATTAAAGGTTTTGCTTTAACATTATTAATTGGTATTGTAACGTCATTGTTTACATCAATTTTTATTGCAAGAATTTTCATTGACAGAAATATTGCTGGAAAAGGTGATTTGACTTTCTCTACTAATATTACTAAAAATTGGTTTACTAATTTCCACTTTGACTTTATTAAAATCAAAAAATTCACTTATATCTTCTCTTCTATTGTAGTGGTAGTAAGTTTAATTTCTATCTTCTTCGTAAATGGATTAGATGAAGGTGTTGATTTTGTTGGAGGAAGAACTTTCCAGGTTAAATTTGAAAAACCAGTAGATGCTACAGTTGTTTCTGATGAATTATCTGCTGCTTTTGGAACTCCGGTTGAAGCTAAAATTTTAGGTGATGATGATCAATTGAAAATCACAACTAAATATAAAATTAAAGAAGACGGGGTTGCTGTTGATGAGGAAGTGAACAAAAAATTATATGATGCATTAGCTAAATATTTCCCTAATGTAACTTATGATAAATTCACCAATACTTTTGATGGTAAGAAAATTGGAGTATTACAATCTTCTAAAGTTGGAGCTTCTATCTCTGAAGATATCAAAACAAACTCATACTGGGCTGTTCTTGGTGCAATGGGAGTTATTTTCTTATACTTAATGATTTCTTTCCGTAAATGGCAATATTCATTAGGTGCGATTGCAGCTGTTGCGCATGACGTGATCTTTGTATTAGGAATTTACTCTTTATGTTATAAATTCATGCCTTTCCACATGGAGATGGATCAGCACTTTATTGCGGCGATTCTTACCGTTATTGGTTACTCTATGAATGATACTGTAATTGTATTTGACAGAATTAGAGAGTTTATCCTTGGAAACCGTAAAGGTAGTTTTGAAGATATCGTAAACGCTTCTATTAATACTACATTATCTAGAACATTGAATACTTCATTAATGATGATTATCGTATTATTGACGATGTTTATCTTTGGAGGAGAATCAATCAGAGGATTTATCTTCGCAATGTTAGTAGGTATTGTTGTAGGAACGTACTCTTCATTATTTATCGCTACACCAGTATTGGTTGACACGATTTCAAGCGATGACAAACATACAATCGAAGACAAACATAATAAAGCATAATTAACTACTAGTTATATATAAAAAGATCCAACGAGAGTTGGATCTTTTTTTTTGATTAAATTTGATTGTAAAGCAACGGAAAAGGACAGAAAGTTAAGTGCTCGACTTGGAATGATTTTGTCTCCTTGAAAGTATAAGAATGTAGTTGAATTTTACGGAAGAACTTTTTATTTAAATAATTATGAAATCGAAAATTATTATAGTTTTAGCTTCATTACTTTCATGTGAAAAAAAGGAAGAGACAAAAGTAATTATGACAACAGAAAACTCTGGAACTTTTTTCAGAAAAAAATTAGCTAATCAAAAATTAATGGATAGTTTAGAAAAACTTGTTTTATTTAGCGGAGATACAATAGCATATAATGAACTAAAGGGAATTCTTTACATTGGAGAACAAAAAGTTACGGGATTATTGTATTATTCATTAATTATGTCTAATAAATATAATTATAAACGGGCTTCATACGATGTTTATGATATTCTGACATATGATCATAAAGTTTTAGATGATAAAACAAGAAAAATGGCAATTGATTACTTAGAAAAAAGTAAATGATATTATTTTCTAAAAAAAAGCTATGCTGGCGCGAGAGTCCAATTCTTTGGTAATTTTGAAAAATAGATTTCTAATTTAGCCCCGATGGGAGCGGTATCCTTTTTTCTGCTCCTTTAGCAGGAAAAAGATATAGCGGACAGCGGGAACTAAAGGTTATTGTAAAACGATTATTTGTGCTACTAAAAACATTAAAGAAGCTATACCCATTGTAAGTCTGGAATGTTCATTTTAATGTAAAAAAAATGCCCGATACAAATCGGGCATTACTATATTGAATCTAAATTTTTAAGATGTTGCTAAAGGATTTCTTTGTGCTCTAATGATAAAGAAAAGACCGATAATGATAAAAGGTATACTCAGCCATTGTCCGGTTGAGAAATAGCCTAATTCTTCTTCGATTCCGCCCTGGCTTTCTTTTACAAATTCGACAATAAAACGTACGACAAATAAAAGAACTAAAAATAATCCGAATAAGAATCCTGTTTTAAGTCTTGCGTTCGTTTTCCAGTATAAGAAGAATAGAATGGCAAATACAAAAATGTAGCAAAATGCTTCGTATAATTGTGTTGGATGTTTTGCAGGAACCTGTGCTAATAATTCAGCAAATTTTGGATCGTGTGCGATTGCATTATAAGCTTCTTTTGGATCTGCAATTTGAGTTGCATTCACGGCTTCAGCTTTACTGAATTTGTCATGTAAAAAACGAATTCCGAATGCGGAGGTTGTTTCGTGTCCGATAATCTCAGAGTTGAAAAAATTTCCTAAACGTACAAATATGGCACCACTTGCTACCGGAATTACAACACGGTCTAAAATCCATAACATAGGACGTTTTAAGATCATTTTGCTGTAGTAATACATTGCAATAATGATTGCTATTGCAGCACCATGACTTGCTAATCCCTGGTATCCTGTAAATTCGAATTTTGGTTCAAATCTGAAAGGTAAAAAGATTTCAAGTAAATGATTTCTGAAATACTCCCAATCATAAAAGAAAACATGTCCTAAACGTGCGCCTGCTAAAGTTGCCAAAACAGTCCAGACAAATAAAGAATCTAATTTTTCGAGTGATTCATTTTCGCGTTCGAAAATCTTTTTCATTAGGAACCATCCTAAACCAAAAGCAATTACGAACATTAAACTGTAGTAGCGAATCATAAAAAATCCTAAGTTGATTCCTTCTGAAGGGTTCCAAACGAGGTTTAAGGCGTGTGTCATGTAGTATTGTATTTTTTTATTGGTTGTAAAAATAAATATTTAAAGCAGAGTAAGTCTTTATTAAAAGTTAATGTTTGTGCGAACATTTCTTTTCCGGAACCGGATCGTAGCCTGTTCTTCCCCAAGGATGGCAACTCAAAATACGTTTCGTTCCCAGGTAGCCGCCATAAAATAATCCGTGTTTTTGCAGTGCCTCAATCATATAACTGGAACATGTTGGTTCGAAACGGCAAGACGCTGGTGTAAAGGGCGAAATGGCGGTCTGATAAAAACGTACTAATAAAACAAATGGAGTGATTACTTTCATGATTTATTAGAAAATGAATGATTATACAGAAAAGGTTGTACCGTCTTTTCCGTCTTTCAATTGAATTCCTAAAGTAATTAATTGATCGCGGATTTGATCAGAAAGTGCAAAGTTTTTATCTGCTCTGGCCTGATTTCTCATTCCGATAAGCATGTTTACAACGCCTTCTAATTTGTCGTTGTTACTATCAGCTGCTTTTTCATCGCTTAAACCTAAAACATCAAAAACAAAAGCATTAATAGCTGTTGTGAATGTCGTAAGGTCTTCGGTAGTGATCGTTTCTTTTCCTTCTTTAAGTAAATTGATATAGCGAACGGCTTCAAACAACTGCGCAATTAAAATTGGAGTATTGAAATCGTCGTTCATGGCATCGTAGCATAATTGCTTCCAGGAAGCAATATTAATTGAGCTTGTTGCACTTGCTAAAATGGCCGGCAAAGCATCAACAGCTTCCATTAATCGCTTATATCCTTTTTCAGCAGCTACAATAGCGTCATCAGAAAAATCTAAAATGCTTCTGTAGTGCGCCTGTAACATGAAAAAGCGTGTTACAGATGCTGAAAAAGCTTTGCTTAGAATATTATTATCTCCGCTTAAAATCTCACCAGGTAAAATATTATTTCCTGTTGATTTTGCCATTTTCTTTCCGTTTAAAGTCAGCATATTGGCATGCATCCAGTAGTTTACAGGAGATTGACCAGTACAAGCTTCGTTTTGGGCGATTTCACATTCGTGATGAGGGAATTTTAAGTCCATTCCGCCACCGTGAATATCAAAATGATTACCAAGATATTTGGTACTCATGGCAGTACATTCCAAATGCCATCCCGGAAAACCATCGCTCCAGGGCGAAGGCCATCTCATGATATGTTCTGGCTCTGCTTTTTTCCAAAGTGCAAAATCCTGCGGGTTTCTTTTGTCTGACTGACCATCAAGATCGCGGGTATTGGCTAGCATGTCTTCGATATTTCGACCGCTTAAAACTCCGTAATTGTTGGTTTCGTTATACTTTACAACATCAAAATAAACGGATCCGTTGGCTTCGTAACCAATTCCGGTATCTATGATTTTTTTGATAATTTCGATTTGTTCAATAATATGTCCCGTTGCAGTTGGTTCAATACTTGGCGGCAGGAAATTAAATGACTTCAAGATGTCATGAAAATCTACCGTATAGCGTTGTACCACTTCCATAGGTTCCAATTGCTCTAAACGTGCTTTTTTGGCAATTTTATCTTCACCTTCATCAACATCGTCTACAATGTGTCCTACGTCTGTAATGTTACGAACATAACGTACTTTGTAATCAAGATGTAAAAAATACCTGAATATGACGTCAAACGACATAAAAGTTCTCACATTTCCTAAGTGTACATTGCTATAAACCGTAGGTCCGCAAACATACATTCCAACATTTCCTTCATGAATTGGGTTGAAATTTTCTTTTTCACCCGAAAGTGAATTGTATATTTTTAGATGTTGACTTGTATATAAAGGCATATTTGTTTCTATTGTTTAATCGTTGATTTGTTTAATTGTTTAATCGTTTTATTGCTAGTCTTATTCTTTAGAAAGATAGTATTTTTTTAAACTATTTATCTGATTACAAATTTTTTCAATTTTCTCACGAGAATCTTTGTATTCAACTTCAGAAACATAATTTAAATCTTTAGAAATAATTAAATGATTTAAAGTTTCCATTGCTGATGAATAAGAGATCGTTAAAAAGTGAGCTTTGTCTTTGTTTGTATTTCTTGAAGTTCCCTCGGCTATATTGGTTGCAATTGATGATGAACTTCTTTTTATTTGAGAAGTTATTCCGAATATTTCATTTGATGGAAATTTACTAGTTAATTTATAAATATCCAAAATGAAGATTCTTGCATTTTGCCAAACCTCTAGTTTTTCAAAGGAAAAAATATACATCTTTGCTGTTTAATTGTTTAACCGTTTAATCGGGATTCGACGAGCCGATTAAACAAATTAACGATTTACCGATTAAACTAAAATTGAGTATCTAATTTGATATAATCCAAAAACTCTCTTTTTGTCTGAGGATCTTTAAATTTTCCGCCAAATTCAGATGTTACGGTGCTGCTTTCGATATCTTTAATTCCTCTTGAATTTACACAAAGGTGTTTAGCGTCAATAACGCAGGCAACATCTTCAGTACCTAAAGCTTTTTGTAATTCCTGAACAATTTGCATGGTTAGACGCTCCTGAACCTGAGGTCTTTTAGCATAATATTCTACAATACGGTTCATTTTAGATAAACCGATAACTCTTCCGCTGGAAATATAAGCTACGTGGGCACGACCAATAATTGGTAGTAAGTGGTGTTCGCAGGTAGAATAAACAGTGATGTTTTTCTCTACTAACATTTCACCGTATTTGTAATTATTGTCAAAAGTAGAGGCTTTTGGTTGTTTTGAAGGGTTTAAGCCACCAAAAATCTCCTTTACAAACATCTTTGCTACTCGGTTTGGAGTACCTTTTATGCTGTCATCTGTCAAATCCATTCCAAGTGTTTGTAGAATGTTTTCAACATCTTTTTTTATTTTTTCTATTTTTTCATCATCTGTTAAGTCAAAAGCATCCTGTCTTACAGGGTTTTTCGCGTTGCTGCTAAAATGATTGTCTCCTATTTCGTCTAAAAAATCTTCGTTATTTATCATTAAAAACTACTATTATAATGGGTATATCTTTTTAAGGCGGTAAAGATAATTAATAAAAAGGAAACCTTTTCTATCGTTTTTACTATTTAATCGATCCTTTTTAGATATAGTTTAAATTAGTACTCATTGGTTGAAAAAATAAGAGTAGGTCTTTATGAAATCAATGGAAAAATCAGCAAAGGCAAATTTCTTTGTATCCGTCATTTCCCCGGGAGAAAATTTTTGTACAAATTGGTATTTAGTTATTTCTTTGTCAGGTTTAGTGAATCCGTAATTATAGGCGGTGGCGAAAAAACGAATTTTTTCATGAGTAGTCTTAAAATCGATATTTTGATATTTATATTCAGCAACATGCCAAAATACTTTTAGATATCGAAGTTGCCATTGAAAATTGCCCAGACGGTTTATTCTTTCTTTTCTGGTTTCTTTTTCATCTTTCTTTTGAATAAGAATCCAGTCGTATTGCTTTAGATTTTCATTATTGGCTATATAATTTTCTAAATCTTCTATAAAGGAGGGTTTCATCTGAAAATAGCCAGTTGAAAAATCAGATCCTTTTTTTCCTTCCTTAACATATAAAATTTTATTAGAGGATGTTTCCAGGTAGTCAGAGTAAGAATCGTATCGTAATACCTCAGGAAAAGCAATAGAAAGGATTAGTACTTTTTCGTTTGTACTGAGTTCTACATCGATCTTATTTTTTTGCTTTTTTAATAATGAAAAGGCATAGTTAGTTTCTTTTCGATAATACGCTATCCCTTCGTTCTGGAGATTAGAAGTGTACTTAGTTTTAAAAGTACCTTTTACATCTGAACTTTTAAAGGATACTAATGTCAGAAAGAGAAACAGTATTATAATTAACTTTTTCATGATAAAAAGTCTGTAATTCTATAGCTAATTTACTAAGAACTAGTAATACTGAGACTTTTTTATTGCTTTATTTTCTAGAAAAATACAGGGCAAAAAAAAATCTGTTTCAACATTACGTTAAAACAGATTTTAGAATGAATATTTTTAATTTTTATCTTTTATTATAAACTATAAGTGCTTCTTTTAAAACGTTTACAGCCGTAATTAAATCCTTTTTGTTTAAAACATAAGCGATACGTACCTGATTCAATCCCATTCCAGGGGTTGAATAAAAACCAGCAGCAGGTGCAACCATTACAGTTTCGCCATTAAGATCGTAACTTTCTAAAAGCCATTGTGCAAAGTCTTCTGAATTTTCAATTGGCAATTGGGCAATACAGTAAAAAGCACCTTTTGGTTTCGTTACTATTACACCTTCAATTTTATTTAATTCAGTAATTAAAGTATCTCGACGACTTTTGTATTCTGATATTACTTCGTCAAAATAACTTTGTGGTGTATCTATTGCAGCTTCACAGGCAATTTGTTCGATAGTTGGCGGGCTTAAACGTGCCTGAGCGAATTTCATTACAGTTGCCAAAACATCTTTATTTTTAGTAACCAGGCAGCCAATTCTTGCGCCACACATACTATAGCGTTTTGAAACTGAATCTACCATAATGACGTTTTGTTGCACATCATCCAGATTCATTACAGAAAAATGAACATCGTCTCCATCGTATAAAAATTCGCGATACACTTCATCCGCAATTAAATACAAATCGTGTTTTTTAATTAAACCGGCTAATTGTTTAATTTCTGTTTCAGAGTATAGGTAGCCTGTTGGATTTCCAGGATTACAAATCAGAATAGCTTTTGTTTTTGGCGTAATCAACTTTTCAACTTCCTCGATACTAGGCAAAGCAAATGCTGTTTCGATAGTCGAAACCAGCGGCACTACAGTTGCACTTGTTGAGGATGCAAACGCATGGTAATTAGCATAAAACGGTTCTGGAATAATGATTTCATCTCCCGGATCTGTAATTGTGGCCAGTGCAAATAATAAGGCTTCAGAGCCACCAGTAGTAATGATGATGTCTTCTGAGTTAACATTTACGTTTTGACGTTGGTAAAATTTTGCTAATTTTTTTCTATAACTTTCATATCCGGCAGACGGACTGTATTCTATAATAGTTAAATCAATATTTTTTACCGCCTCGATGGCCACTTCGGGTGTCTTGATATCCGGTTGACCAATGTTTAAGTGATACACTTTGCGTCCTTTTTGTTTTGCAATGTCTGCATAAGGAGCAAGTTTGCGTATCGGTGATTCGGGCATGTTTCTGCCTTTGTGCGAAATTGTTGGCATGAGCTTTATTATTGAAGTGCAAATTTGCATTTTTTTTTTCAATTTAACGAAAACATTATGGGGTCTTACGAAAATGTAACAATTATCAATATTTTTATTAATTTTATATTAAAATATTGTCAATGAAAAAATATTTCATGTTGTTTTTTGGGCTTTTCTTACCTTTTTCACTTTTGGCGCAAGATGATTTCTCTATCGAAGACCACAGAACTAAGGTAGTTATACCTTTTAAACTCATTAATAATTTAGTTTTTATTCCGATAAAAGTAAATGGTATCGAGTTGAATTTCTTGCTAGATTCAGGTGTCGAAGAAACCATCTTGTTTAGTATGGATGAAAAAAAAGAGGTTAGTTTTAAAAATGTTGAAAAAATTAAACTTCGTGGATTAGGCAGTGAACAAGAAATTGAGGGTTTAAAGTCAACTAATAACACGTTGGAAACACATGGCTTAAAATCTCATAATCATTTATTGTATATTATTCTGGATCAAAGCTTTAATTTATCTTCTCATATTGGAATTCCTGTAAATGGTATTATTGGTTATCAATTTTTTAAAAACAATTTAGTCGAAGTTAATTATCAGAAGAAAAAGGTCATTATACATACCAATAACGAAAAAAATCAAAAAAGAATAGACAGAAGTTTTAAGGCGGTTCCTATTACTATTGAAAGATCGAAACCTTATATTCTTGCAAATGCGGTTGTTGACAGTGTTAATATTCCGGCTAAATTACTTATAGATATCGGGAACAGTGATGCTTTTTGGATTTTTGAAAATGATAAAATTAAATTGCCGAAGAAGAATTTTCCTGATTTTTTGGGAAAAGGATTTAGTGGAGATGTAGAAGGACATCGGGCTAAGATTGCTAAGTTTTCTGTTGATGAATTTGACTTTAAAAACCCAATAGTTGCTTTTCCAGATTCAAGTTCTATCAAAAATGTAAAGATGGTTCCGGGGCGTATAGGTTCTGTTGGAGGCGAAGTCTTAAAACGTTTTACTGTAATTTTAGATTATCAGGATAAAAAAATGTTTCTTAAAAAAAACAGTAAATTCTCAGAGCCTTTTACGTATAATAAAAGTGGTATCACTGTGCAGCATAATGGCTTGCAATGGGTTCAGGAGACTGTTCATTTAGAAACTGTCAGAGTGGTTACTTCACCGAGTGAGGCTGGTTTTAATGACAATAAAAATAATGATTTCAGATATAAATTTTCATTAAAACCTGTTTATGAAATTGTAAATATCCGAAAACATTCTGCAGCTGAAAAATGTGGCTTAAAGGCAGGCGATATTATTGTTAGCATTAATCAGACAACACCATACAAATATTCGTTACAACAAATAAATGCACTTTTAAAATCTGAAGAGGATGTTTGGATCATTTTGGAGGTGGAACGCAATAGTTTGATTTTGAAATTTAGATTTAAACTGGAAGACGAATTGTAAGAAATTGTGATTAAAAAAAATGTATTTTTTTAAGGTATATTAATGATAATCAATAGCATTTTTGCATTTTGCTTGAATTTCTATAAAATTTTACTAATAATAAGGAAATCTTAGTTCACCAGCGCTATTATTTTATTATGTTTATGGCAAAATAATAATTTATGGCCAAAAAATACGCTAATTTCTTACGAGTTATTTTGTTTTTTGTTTTTTTTTCATGTCTACCTACAACAACTTTTGCACAATGCGCGGGAGAAGATGGTCAAACTACAATTTGTAACATTACAGATCCTGCCAATCAAGCAGTAAATTTATATTCATTTTTAACAGGTTCTCCTATTTCGGCTGGAGAGTGGACTGATGATAACAATTCCGGAGGTTTAGATGGAACTACAGGAATTTTAAATGCACAACTTATACGCCAAAGCGGTACTTATCATTATACCTATACGGTTGATGGTATTGGACTTTGTCCTGATAATACAGCGACTGTTACCGTTACAATTGGTGGATATTCTGGAGTTTCATCTCCAAACGTTTCTGTTTGTAGTTCAGTTGAGAACTTTAGTCTCTTTTCTGCTTTTGATGGTGAATATTTAGCACCACATTCTAACGGACAATGGCACAATGATACTACAAATCAAAATATAGGTTCCAATCTTGCTGTAAAGAATTTGCGCGGAACTTTTCAGTTTACTTATACCATGCCTGCAAGAGGTACATGTCCTGCCATGTCATCAACTGCTAAAGTTACTATTTTCAGGGCACCTGAATCGGGAGCAGCTAATAGATTATCATTATGCGGGAGTGATGGTTTAACTGCTTATACCAATTATGATTTGTTTACTTCACTTTCAGGACAAGATGCAGGTGGCGTGTGGAGAGATAATAGTAATACTGGAGAGTTGACCACTGTAGGAGATCATAATATTGATTTACAAAAAATATTCAACAGATTAGGACCAGGAGATTACTCTTTTACTTATAGTGTTGCTTCGCCAAATCCAATTTGTCCTAATGAGTCGACCTCAATCAGAATCAGATTAGAACGAAAACTTGATTTTACAGGAGCCAAAGTTACGGTTGATTCTGATATTTGTGAAACAGAAATTTCAACAGCCACCTATTCTGTAACGATTACTAAAGGTGCGGCAGCTATTCCTAATGGTAGCTATTATGTCGCGTTTAATGTTTCAGGACCAAACGGAGGATCAGAAACGATTTTGGCAAATTTTACTAATGGGGTACTTATTTTTCCGATAAAATCAGAATATTTTCAGAGAGTTGGAAATTTTACTGTAAGTATTAATGATATTTATGCGGTAAATAGTGAAAGAGCTTGTAAAAATACCATCAACAATTTATCAGATATTCTAAGCATCTATCCAATTCCGGACTTAACGGGAGCGAAAATTGCACCCATAACGACTTGTCAAAATACCAGTACAGTAGTAACTATTTCTGATGCTACAAAAATTATTGATGGTGATTTCGATATTTTATACAATGTTTCAGGTGCCAATAATGCTTCTTCTCAACTAGCAAGAGTTACATTTTCTGGAGGAAGTACTAGTTTTACAATGCCTTCTATCTTAAATTCTCAAAGTGGTACAGGAGAAATAAAGATTACTAATATTACACATGTAATTTCAGGTTGTACAAACAGTGCAGATTTAAAAAGTACTATACTTATTAATGCGTTACCAAACGTACCAAATTTAAGAATACAAATTAATGATGTCTGCTTTGGTTCACCTGTTACGGCTTCCGTTTCAGGATTGGGAAGTCTAACGAATGTTACATTGTCTTATGTACTTTCAGGAGCTAATACAGCAACAGTTCAAACGGTTGTATTAACCACTACAAACGGAAATTCAACATTTATAGTTCCTGCTGGTTTACTTGTAAATACCGGTTCTACAACTGCAACAGTTACCAATTTGACCAATAATGCAACAACCTGTGGTGTATCTATAACAGGTGTAGCAGATCCTTTTTCATTAAATCCTATTCCTGTTGCACCAACGGCAGCGAATCAGTCTTTTTGTAAATCAGAAGGTGCTACTGTAGCTAATTTATTCCCCAATGGAGCTCAGTATAAATGGTATAATTCAGCATCCTTAACGACTCCTCTTGCAAATACTTATCTTTTAAAAGAAGAAACCTATTATGTTACAGAAACCTCTTTAAATTGTACTTCATCAGCAACAATGATTACGGTTACATTAAAAGACACACCTGCTCCTGAATTAAATCCGGATGGGCAAAATTTTTGTGGATTAGATGCTCCAACAATTGCAAGTTTATCAAATAACACAAATGTGCCTTCATCAGTTGTTTGGTATGATGCGCCAAAAAATGGAAGTATATTATCTCCAACAACTGCTTTAGTTGATAAAGGAAAATATTATGGATTTGACTTCTCGACGACAGAAAATTGTCTTTCTTATGATTACACCGAAGTTATTGTTTCATTAACTGACTGCGATGTAGTGCCACCAGATTTCTTTATTCCAGATGGATTTTCTCCAAACGGAGATGGTGTAAATGATGTATTTGTTATTCCGAATATTGACTTTTTGTTTCCAGATTACCAAATCGAAATTTTTAATAGATATGGAAATGGTATGTATAGGGGCGGAAAAGATAAACCGGGTTGGGATGGAGTAAATTATGAAACGCAAGGTCTTAACCACGGAACTGCGCCAAATGGAGTTTATTTTTATGTTATCCATTTTAATAAAGGCAACAAAGCGCCTATACAGGGTCGTCTTTATTTAAATCGATAATTCCGTTTTACATTATTTAATATAATTTTCAAATGAAAAAAATAGTACTCTATATAAGTTTTCTCTTTTATATAATCACAGCCTCGGCACAGCAAGATCCGGAATACACCCATTATATGTATAATATGAGTGTGATCAATCCTGCATATGCAACAGGAACTCCTTTAATGATGAATTTTGGAGGCTTGTACAGAACGCAATGGGTTGGTGCTGTTGGTTCTCCAAAAACGTTTACTTTTTTCGGACATACTGCTTTAAGTGATAAAATCGAAGTAGGTTTGTCTTTGGTTTCTGATGATATTGGAGATGGAGCCAAAAAGGAAAATAATGCATACGCAGATTTTGCTTATGTACTTAATTTAGGAGGAAAAAATAAACTTTCACTTGGTCTTAAAGCTGGATTTTCAGCATTGCAAAGTAATTTTAATGGTTTTATTTTACAAAGTGGAAGTGCGGCGACTGATGCCGCTTTCGCAGAAAATATCAATGTGACCAAACCAAATATTGGAATAGGGGCATATTATTTTAGGGATAATTTTTATGTTGGATTATCGGCTCCAAATTTATTAAAGTCAAAACAAATCGAAGAAAAATCAGGATTAAACGCTTACGGATCTGAAGAAATTCATACTTACTTAACCGCCGGATATGTTTTTCAGGTAAATGATATGTGGAAAATAAAACCGGCCTCAATGGCAAAATTCGTAAAAGGGGCTCCGGTTGCTGTAGATATTACAGCTAATGTTTTGTATAACGAAAAGTTTGAACTAGGTGCCGCTTACAGAATTAATGATTCTTTTAGTGCTTTGGCAAATATAAACGTTACACCTTCTTTAAGAATTGGCTATGCCTACGATTATACAATTTCCAATTTAGGGCAATTCAATTCGGGGACACATGAAATTATGCTGTTGTTTGATTTAGATTTATTAGGAAAAGGATATGATAAATCACCTAGATTCTTTTAAAATGAAAAATATGAAAAAACTACTAGTTATTATATTCGTATTTTCAATACAGTTTATAAACGCCCAGGATAAAGATGTGGCGAGAGCCAAAAGATTTTTTGATAAGACCTTTTACAGTGAAGCAATTATTTTATATGAAAAGCTGGCCGAAGAAAAACCTTCTCAGGAAGTAATTAAAAATTTAGCAGATTCGTATTATTATACCAATGATTTGATAAAAGCACAGCGTTACTACAGGCTTTTATTTCAAAAGTATGGAAAAGATCTCGATCGTGAATATTATTTCAGATATGCTCAAACATTAAAAGCGAGTAATACATATGCAGATGCAAATGAAGTTTTAAAACAATACTACGCCTTATCAACAAATAGCAGAGATTCTGTTTATTTTAAAAATGAGCTTCATGAATTAGAGAACGTTTCGGCAATTGGAAACCGATTTGAGATAAAAAACCTGGCAATCAATACGCCAAATTCAGAGTTTGGTGCTGTAAAATATAAGAGTAATTTAGTTTTTGCCGGCGTAAAATTAAAACCTGGTTTGTTCGATAAAAAATTTAAGTGGGATAATGAAACGTATTTGAATTTGGTTACTGTTCCTTTAAGTGAAATTAACGCTTCAGAACCGAATGTAAGTTATTTTGCTGACGAATTAAAGACCGGAATGCATGAGGCAAATGCCGTTTTTACTAAGGATGGTAAAACAATTTATTTTACACGTAATTATTCTAAAAACGGAACTAAAAAGAAAAATGATGAGAAGATTTCGAATCTTCAAATTTTTAAAGCCGAATTAGTGGATGGAAAATGGACAAATATTATAGCACTTCCATTCAATAGTCCAAATTATTCTGTAGAACATCCTGCTCTTAGCACCGATGAAAAAGTATTGTATTTTGCTTCAGACATGCCAGGGAGTGTTGGTTCTTTTGATATTTATTCAGTAAATATTAATAAAGGAGCATTTGATGCACCAAAAAATTTAGGACCACTTGTTAATACTGATAAAAGAGAACAATTTCCTTTTGTTTCAAAAGACAACAAACTATATTTCTCTTCTGACGGACATTTAGGTTACGGATCTTTGGATGTTTTTGTTTCGGATATTAATGGAAATGAATACTCGGAACCTGTAAATATTGGTTTGCCTTTAAATTCTAATTTGGATGATTTCTCTTTTAATATCGATTCTGATACTAAAGAAGGATATTTTGCATCCAACAGAGAAGGCGGAAAAGGAAGCGATGATATTTATCAATTCAAAGAAATTAAAGATTTAATTGTTGAAGATTGTAAACAGTTTATTGCCGGAACAATTACAGATGTCGATACTCATTTGGTACTTGAAAATGCTACTGTAATATTGCAGGATGCTGCTAAAAAGGCTTTAAATACAACTAACACTTCAGTAGATGGGAAATTTAGTTTTACGGTTGCCTGCGAAAGCTCTTATACGATTGTTGCTTTTAAAGAAAAATACACCAACGAATCACGAACGCTGGAAATTGGAAAAACCAGAAATGTAACCAACGATGGTTCATTGGCATTAAAATCTTTAGATGCCATTAAGTTAGAAGAACAAAAAAATGCTGAGGACAAACGAAAAGAAGAAATTCGTCTGGAAAAAGAGAAAAGAGATAAAGAAGCACTGGCTCTTATTGCCCTAAATGAAGCAGCAAAAAAGGCTAAAGCAGATGAAATTGTAGCAGGAGAGGCCAGAAAAAAAGAAAAGGAAAATCAGATTATGACACAGGAAAAAGATGTCATAAAAGATAAAGGGCGCCTAATTATCAAGACGGATCCAATTTATTTTGATTACAATATGTGGTACATCCGTAAAGAATCAAAAGTTGTTTTAGGAAGGGTTGTCGCTTTAATGAACAAATATCCCGGAATGGTAATCGAAATTGGTTCCCATACCGATTCTCGCGGAAATGAGAAATTCAACGAGGAGTTATCTCAAAAAAGAGCCAATTCTACCAGAGAATTTATTATTCAATCTGGTATAAATGCCAGCAGAGTTACAGCCAAAGGATATGGAGAGTCTGTACCTATTATCAAATGTAAAACAGATGATGCCTGTTCAGAAGAAGATCACGAATTAAACAGACGTAGTGAATTCGTAATTAAGAATTTATAAAATTCGTCGAGTCAAAAATTCAATTTTAATTAAGAAGCCTTTTTTTTGGCTTCTTTTTTATTTAATTTTATTACAATCAATTAAAAAACATAAACTATGAAAAAACTAATCCCATTTTGTTTGCTGTTAGCTTGCATTGGATTCCAAAGTTGTAAAAATGATGAAAAACAAAAAGAGCTTGAAGCCGCTAAAGCTGAAGGTGAAAAGGTTGTGAAAACGGAATGTTATAAAGCGATATATGAAAAAGATACAATTGATCTGGATTTGTATACTTTAAAAAACGGAAAGATCGGCGGAGGTATGATAATGAAAGTCGCTAATGCACCTGAAAGAACGGGAGAAATTGCGGGAGAATTTAAAGGTGATACCTTATTTATAGATTATACCTTTAAAGATACGGAACATAAAGATACAAAATTCAAAAATCCAATGGCGCTTTTGAAAAAAGACAAGCAACTTATTTTAGGTAATGGAACTATGCAAACCACGATGGGCGTTACTTATTTGGTAAAAGATAAACCAATTGATTTTGAAAACGTGAAATATAAATTTAATAGCGTAAACTGCGAATAATAGAAATAGGTCTTATATAATTTAAAAAAGACACATAAAAAAAGCCGCTTCTTATTAAGAAAGCGGCTTTACTATTTTTAGATTTAATTTTTTTATAAAACTTCACCTTTAATTTTTAAGGCTATACGGCCATCAGGATAATTAATAGCATTCGTTTCTACTGTAATTGTTTTACGAATAGGACCAGCGGCCATATTATATTTTACGTCAATTTTTCCTTTTTTTCCTGGCTCAATCGCAGCAGAAGGTTTGGTAACAATAATAGAGCTTACTGTAGATTCGGCACCTAAAATTAATAGTGGTGCATCTCCAGTGTTTGTAAATTCGAAAGAACGAACTGCATTATCACTCTTAGAAATTTTTCCATAATCAATTGTATTGTCCTGAGCCGCAAATTCAATTTTCGGACCATTTTGTGCGTAACCCATTGCACTAAACAATACGATTGCAATAAAAGAGGCAACATTTTTCATTTTGAAATTATTTTAAGTTGTAAGTAAATATACATTCTTTTAATTAACACACAAATTTATAATTCGCTTTTTATAGTGTCTTTAATTATTTACTTTTGCTGTCAGTTATAATTACAAAAATTGAACCACTTTTGATGTTTAATTGTTTAATCGTTAATTCGTTTAATCGATTGAGCGATTTAGAAAGGTTTTAAATTAAATTTTAAACAAGTAAAGAGTTCAATAAATAAACGATTAAACAGTTAAACGATTAAACAACCTAAAATGACAATTCCAGCACAATTTGACGCTAAAACGATCGAGAATAAATGGTATGATTACTGGATGAAAAATAACTATTTTCATTCGGAGCCAGATCATAGAACACCTTATACAATTGTAATTCCACCGCCAAACGTGACAGGAGTCCTTCACATGGGGCATATGTTGAACAATACAATTCAGGATGTTTTAATTCGTAGAGCGCGTCTAAAAGGTTTCAACGCTTGCTGGGTACCGGGAACGGATCACGCATCAATCGCAACTGAGGCTAAAGTTGTAGCAAAATTAAAAGCAGAAGGAATCAATAAAAATGATTTAACCCGCGAAGAATTTTTGGCACATGCCTGGGAATGGACAGATAAATATGGTGGAGTTATTCTTGATCAGCTTAAAAAGCTAGGAGCTTCCTGCGACTGGGAAAGAACAAAATTTACGATGGATCCGGATATGTCGGCATCTGTAATTAAATCATTTGTTGATTTATATAACAAAGGATTAATTTACAGAGGATACCGAATGGTAAACTGGGATCCTGAAGCTAAAACAACTTTATCTGACGAGGAAGTTATTTACGAAGAACAACAAGGAAAATTATTTTTCTTAAAATATAAAATTGAAGGTTCAGAAGATTTCTTAACGATTGCAACAACGCGTCCGGAAACCATCTTTGGAGATACTGCTATTTGTATCAACCCGAATGATGAACGTTTTACACATTTAAAAGGGAAGAAAGCAATCGTTCCTATTTGTGGTCGAGTAATTCCGATTATCGAAGATGAATATGTAGATGTTGAATTCGGAACCGGATGTTTAAAAGTAACTCCGGCGCATGACATGAATGACAAAACGCTAGGAGAGAAGCACAATCTTGAAATCGTTGATATTTTTAATGAAGATGCTACATTAAACAGCTTCGGATTACATTATCAGGGAAAAGATCGTTTTGTTGTTCGTACTGAAATTGCAAAAGAATTAGAAGAAATTGGAGCTTTGGCGAAGACCGAAATCCATTTGAATAAAGTAGGAACATCTGAAAGAACCAAAGCTGTAATTGAACCAAGATTATCAGACCAATGGTTTTTGAAAATGGAAGATTTAGTAAAACCGGCAATAAAATCTGTTTTGGTTGACGGCGATATTAAATTGCACCCAAAACGTTTCGAAAATACTTATGCGCATTGGTTGAACAATATCCGTGATTGGAATATCTCTCGCCAATTATGGTGGGGACAACAAATTCCGGCCTATTATTATGGAGACGGAAAAGAAGATTTCGTAGTTGCTGAAAATATCGAAGACGCGCTAAAATTAGCACAAGAAAGAACATCTAACAACTCACTTACAACATCTGACTTAAAGCAGGATGTTGACGCATTAGATACCTGGTTCTCCTCTTGGTTATGGCCAATGTCAGTTTTTGGAGGAATAATGGATCCGGAAAGTGCAGATTACAAATATTATTATCCAACAAATGACTTGGTAACAGGTCCGGATATCTTATTTTTCTGGGTTGCGAGAATGATTATTGCAGGTTATGAATATGCAGGCGAAAAACCATTTACAAATGTATATTTGACTGGTTTAGTTCGTGATAAACAACGTCGTAAAATGTCTAAATCATTAGGGAATTCTCCTGATCCTTTAGATTTAATTGAGAAATTTGGAGCTGATGGAGTTCGTGTTGGATTGCTTTTAAGTGCTTCTGCAGGAAACGATATTATGTTTGATGAAGAATTATGTAATCAGGGTAAAGCGTTCTCAAACAAGATTTGGAATGCCTTTAAATTGATTAAAGGTTGGGAAGTTTCAGAAACTATTCCACAACCGGAATCATCAAAAGTAGCAATCGAATGGTACGAAGCAAAATTGCAGCAAACATTAGTTGATATTGAAGATAATTTCGAGAAATACAGAATTTCAGATTCTCTTATGGCAATTTACAAATTGGTTTGGGATGATTTCTGTTCTTGGTTTTTAGAAATGATCAAGCCGGCATACCAACAACCAATTGATAAAGCAACGTTTGATAAAGCAATTGAAATGTTAGAAAGTAACTTGAAATTACTTCATCCTTTTATGCCTTTCCTAACGGAGGAAATTTGGCAGATATTGGCAGAAAGAACTCCGGAAGAAGCTTTAATTGTTTCAACCTGGCCAGAATTAAAACCGTTTAATGCGAGTTTGATCTCTGATTTTGAAAGTACAATTGAAGTAATTTCAGGAATAAGAACGATTAGAAAAGATAAAAATATTCCGTTTAAAGATGCTATCGAATTGAAAGCAATCAACAGCGAGAATCTTTCGACTTATTTTGATACCATCGTAACGAAACTAGGGAATATTTCAGCTTTCGAATATGTTTCGGCTAAAGTTGACGGAGCGTTATCTTTCCGTGTAAAATCAAATGAATATTTCATTCCGATTTCGGGAGGAAATATTGATGTTGAAGCTGAAGTTGCAAAACTGACTGCAGAGTTGGTTTATACACAAGGTTTCTTAAAATCGGTTCAGGCGAAACTATCAAACGAGAAATTCGTTGGCGGAGCACCGGAAAAAGTTTTGGCAAATGAAAGACAAAAGGAAGCAGACGCCTTGGCGAAGATTGCTACAATTGAGCAAAGTATTTCTGGTTTGAAATAAGAATAAACGAGTCTTTTTTAAAATGCAAACCCGACAGGTTTTAAAAACCTGTCGGGTTTTTTTTGAGATAAATTTTCGCCACGAATTCACAAATTTTAAATAGATAATTCGTGAATTTGGGGCTATTTTACATTTTACCTCTTTCTCTTCAAAACCAAAAACAAAGGATAGGAAATAATCGTAATTCCAACAATAATTACAAAACTTTTAGGATCACTGTAAATAAAACCAGCAAGCAAAGCAACAGAAGCCACAATTGCTAAAATAGTGCTCCAGGGATACCAAGCCGAACGATAAGGTCTTGCTAGATCAGGTTCTGAATTTCTTAGTTTTATGAGCGAGCAATAAGCCAGTCCCCAAACAATGATAGAAGTAAAGGCTGCAAACGAAAATAAAACTTCAAACGAACCAATACAAATCAGAAATAAGCTAAATACCGAAGAGACTAATAGCGCCGTAATTGGAGTTCCGCCTTTGTTGACGTTAGTCCCTTTTTTAGTAAAAAAACCATCTCGGCTTAATCCATATAAAATTCTTGGTGGAATCATCATAAAAGCATTCAGAATACTGATCAAAGAGAAAATTGAAATTACTGTTACGATAATAGCACCATTTTTTCCGAAGATAATATTGGCAACATCGGCCGCTGCTAAATTAGATTTTGCTACTTTTTCAATTGACAAAACATGGAAAAAGGCAACATTGACCAAAACATAAATAGCAATAACCAAAAGCACACCGCTATACAATGATTTTGGAATGTTTTTGCTTGGATCGTCATTTTCTTCTGCAAAAAAGCAAACGCTGTTCCAGCCATTATAAGTTCCGATGATAAGCTGTAGCGATTTAAAAAAGCCGAATATAAGTCCAATTTGAAAAAATGAATTGTCTCTCGGAATCGGAGCTACTTGTACACCAGAATACATAAAACAAGCCACAACCAAACATACAAAACAGATAACTTTTAAAAAACTGGTAATTTGTTGAATAACACTCCCATTTTTTACACCACTTAAATGCAACAATACAAAAGCAACCAAAAGAGAAATTGCCATTACTGTAGAATAGCTTTTTAAAGCCGGAAACAAAATGATTAAATATTCACTGATCACAATGCAATAAAAAGCAGGCGGAATAGCATTGGTAATGTAATCAAACCAACCGGATAAGAAACCGGCATATTCCCCAAAAGCTCTTTTAATATAATTGTAAGATCCTCCAGCTTTTGGAAGCATAGTGGCCAATTCTGCATATGAATTAGCGCCAATCAAAACGTAAATACCGCCAAAAAGCCAGGAAGAGATAATAAGCCAATAATTATCTAACATTCCCGCAATTGCTCCGGGCGTTCGCAGAATTCCAACTCCAATTGTTCCTCCAATTAATACTGCAATGTTAAAACTTAATCCAAGCGTTTTTTTTAATTGGTTTGGTTTGGAATCTGACATAGAATTGTGTTTTGTTGAAATTAGAATGTTTAGCAAAAGTAAAGATATTTAGAGCACTTTTTTAACTGAAAATAAAAAACCTCATCTATTGCGAAATGAGGTTTAGGTATAAAATTAAAAGCTAAAACTTTCACTGTTTTCAAAAATGAAAGTCAGTAAAAGCTTTGGCGTATTAAAATCTAATTCAAATTTTTAGAATTTGTATCGTAAGCTTGTCATGATTTGACGAGGCGCGATAGGGTTCACACTATAATTTTCGTGAACAGTGTAATTCAATTCGTTTGTTATGTTTGAAAGTCTACATAAAATCGAGAATTTTTTCCACTCATACCCAAGAGAAGCATCTACAGTAACGTATCCTTCTAACGGAATATCACGGTCTCTAATAGTAACTACATAAGTTGGAGGATTGGTTGCAGGTACAACAGGAGTCCATAAATAATCATCATTCCAACCTCCGGTACGGTCACCAACATAATTTCCGATAGCTCCAAAAGTTACTCCTTTTAATAAACCGGCAGGTACTTTATAGAAAAAGCTCAAATTGGCAGTGTTTTTTGGCGTTCTTGCTAAAACATCTCCAACAACAAGGCTACCGCTTGTTCCGGATGATTTAGATACTTTGGTTTCGTTAAAACTATAACCAGCCATAATGTTTAATCCTTCTAAAGGCGTAGCGGTAATATCTATTTCAACTCCTTTTCCTTTTGTAGCCCCAACCAATTCTTTTAGATTGGTATTAACGTTTTGTGTAATACCATCTGATTGATATTGAGCTGTTTGTGCTAAATTGTTGTTTGATATTTGATATACCGTTACATTTGTAGTTAAAAGACCTCTAAAGAAATCTTTTTTCACACCAACTTCATATTGATCTATAATTGATGGATCTAATGGTTTTGAATCTACGGTTGTTCCTGTATTTGGAGTAAAAGAGTTGGAATAACTAGCAAATAAAGATAAATCTTTTGTTGGCTGTACTACTAATCCAGCTTTAGGAGAAAAAGCACTGTTTATAGTTTTAGGACCAGTTACAGGTATTGCATCCTTAAGGGGAATTTTAACAATTTTTTTTGCAGTGTCTGGTACTTCATCTGAAGTAGTAACATCACTTTCTTGCCATGACCAACGTAATCCTGCTAAAACTTTTATATGTTTCGTAACCGAAATTAAATCCTGAGCGTAAGCACCAAAGCGCTGTGTATTTGTTGTCGCTAGTTTGTTTGCTCTCGTTGGGTAAGGTATATCACGGCTCTGTGTACTATAATCATAAGTATAAAGATTTATTGCAGTCGCTTCGGTTGGAAAAGCAACTGTAGAATTGGGCGTTGCATAAAAACCAAAAGTATAAGTAGGAGCAATAGAATTTTCGTAATCAACTCCGGTAAATATTTGATGCTTGATACTTCCTGTTTTAAAATTTCCCTGTAAACTTAATTGATCACCAAAGATTTGTTCGGCACCGTCAGCTTTTGTTAATCCACGTTTCCAGTTTCCATTGGCATCAATTGTACTTAATTGCGCTGTAGAGGTTTGTGTTCTTCTGTAAGATTGGTAAGAAGAATTAAAATTTAACTTCCAGTTTTTATTAAAATCATGATTAAACAATAAAGAAGCACTCGAAGATTTAGTATTGGCAGTAGACCACAACGCTCCAAAAAATTCGTTACGCGGTAAGTCTAATATTGTCTTTCCATAGATTCCGGTACCAAAATCCGGAGTCCAGTCGGCGCTTAAGTAATCTCCTTGTAATGTAATTTGGGTTTTATCTGAAAGATGAAATAAGAATGAAGGGTTGATATAAATACGTTCGTTTTTAACGTAATCCCTAAAGCTTTCAGAGTTTTCATAAGATCCTGTAAATCGGTATGCGATCGATTTATTTAATGGTCCGTAAAAGTCAACAGACGGTTTGTAATAAGAATAGCTTCCCATTTGCATAGATACTTCACCACCCGGAGTAAATTTAGGTGTTTTAGTAACTAAGTTCATAATTCCACCCGGTGCAACGTTTCCATATAATAAAGCAGAACCTCCTTTTAAGAATTCAACTTTTTCTAAAGAGGAAACTTCTGGGATTGAACCTGCATTATAACGAAAACCATTTTTAAACATATTATTGGCGCTCATATCATATCCTCTTGAAAAGAAAGATTCTTGCGCACCACCACGAGCAGATCCTACATATACACCGTTTAGATTTTTTACTACTTCACTTAACCTAATAGCTTGTTGTTGTTCTATTACTTCGCTGCCAATAACCTGAACGCTTTGTGGCAGATCCATAACTTTAATACCTGAACGTGCTGCTTCAACTGGTTTTTTAGGTTTATTTGGCGTAATTAATACTTCATTTAGGACCTCTCCCTTTTTATTTTTAACAGTATCATTTGCAGTAGAAGTGTTTTCTGCACTTGTGTATTCCTGGCTATAAGCTGCAAAGCTTAAAAAGGATAATGCAAGTAGTAAACTATGTTTCATGTTCTTTATTTAGATTTAATAAAAATAATTTTTGTGCAAATATAGGAATACATTAAGGTTTTAACAAAATTTAACAATGTATTTTCTTGCTTAATTTTATATTAGTTTTGTCTTAAGATTAGCTTAAGAATTTGTGATTATTATTTTTATTGATTATAAATAGTGAGCCAAAACCTTTATGGAAAACTAAGTGTCTGTTATAATTTAGAAATAAAAAAGCCTTGTTCTCCTGAACAAGGCTTTAACTAAGACTATGTGTATTTAATAGTAAGTAAGGATTACTATTATTTAACAGAAATCAGATAAGTAGCCATTTTCCAAACTTCATCATATTTTTTTCCGTTGTGTTCTCCTGCTGCTTTTTCAGTATAAGCAAATTCGACCATGTAGTTACCTGGCCAGATTGGTGTAAAGGAAACTTCTCCATTTTCATTACTCCATAATTCTTTCTCCCATCCGTTTGGAGCGATTACTTTCATTTTTTGTTCTTTGGCAATTTTACCTTCATACAAAGCGTTCACATTCACTTTTGTATTTTGTTTCGCAGTAATGACATCTTTAGAAAATAAACTGATAATATTTGTGTTTGCAACAGCCTCATTTCCTTTTGCAGCATTACCAACAGTAACAGTTGCACTTGAATTATAATCTAAAACCATAGTTCCGTAAACATCTTTTACTTTATGGTGCATTACAATCGTATAGACTCCATCTTCTTCTGGTGTAAAAAAGGCTTGGTATTTATTGTCTAAAGCTTTTGATGAAAGTTTAGTTTCCTTTTTTGACGGACTAATCACAATCAATGAAAAATCTTTTAAATCCGAGAACCATTTGTCAGCTTTTGTGATATCATTATCTGAGAATTCTCCAAAATAGATTGAAATTTCCTGTGCTTTTCCTTTTGTTCCTGTTGCTTTAGTTTCAATCCAAAGGGCATGAGCGAATAATTGCGGACTTGCCACTAACATGAAAAGGAAAAAGGTGATTTTTTTTAAAGTATTTGATTTCATAAGATCAGGTTTAAATATTGTTAAGTATGATATTTTTACAAATCTAAAATTTATTTAGAATAATTAAAAATAAAACATTGAGAATTATAATTTTTTATTCTGATTTGAAATTAACTTTAAGTACATAATCAATGACTTGAAAATTTAAGAGATTATCGTAGAATAGAATATGTTTAAAAGCCTTAATTTTGCGTTCTGTTAAAAGAAAACTTCATGATTTTACCCTTCTTCAAGAAAATACAAAATACTCCACAAGGATTTCGTTTAGCTAACACTGTCTTTTTTTTCCTATCCGGATTTGGCTATTCTTCCTGGGTATCCCGAATTCCACATATACAGGCAGAATTACATTTATCCGAAGCGGAGTTTGGAGCCGTTTTATTTGCATTTCCAATTGGTTTAATGCTTACAATGCCTTTTACCGGAATGCTATTAAACAAATACAGTAGCCGCTATATTATGCTTTTAGGAGCAGTCCTGTTTAATATCGCTTTGTCTTTACCTGGTCTGGTTGCTTTTGTATGGCAGTTGGTAATTGTTCTTTTAATTTTTGGAGCTTCGCGTAATATTTTTAATTTATCTATTAATGCGCAATCGCTGGAGGTTCAAAAATTGTATCCGAAATCGATCATAACGCGTTTTCATGCGGTTTGGAGTATTGCTGTTTTTTCGGGAGCGGGTTTAGGTTATGTAATGGTGACACAACATATTGCACCATCATACCATTTATTGGGAGTGAGTGTTTTTATGATGGCTCTTACTTTCTGTTTTTATCCCATGAGTATTCATAATCAGCCGGTGCCTGTTAAGAAGAAGTTCTTTTCGATGCCGGAAAAAAATCTGGTGAAGTTTGCCCTGATCTGTTTTGTGTCTATGGCTTGCGAAAATACTATGTACGATTGGAGCGGAATTTATTTTAAAAATATATTGCATGCTTCTCCAAAGTTAACCAGTGCGGCCTTTGTATTTTTTGCAACAGCGGTAACTTTAGGACGTTTGTTTGGCGATTATGGTGTAATGAAATTTGGTACAAAACGAATTCTGTTTTATAGTGGTATTTTAATCACAGCAGGATTTGGTATCTGTTTTATTCTGCCTTATGCTTATCCCACTATTTTTGGTTATGTTTTGATTGGAGTAGGGGTTTCCTGTGTGGTTCCGCTAGTATTTGCTATTGCCGGCAGATCATCCAAATTAAGCAGCGGTTCTGCCTTAACTTCTATATCTACTGTTGGTTATCTTGGGTTTTTGCTTGTTCCGCCAATGGTGGGTTTTATTTCCGAATATCTAAGTATGAAATGGGCGTTTTTAATAATGGCGCTTTTAGGAATGATGATGATTTTTATGGTGAATAAGATTGGGGAGAATGAGTGATTTTTGAGTTGCTAAGATTCTAAGGTTCTGAGGTTCTAAGATTTTTGTTTCTGTGGCAATTTGTTAACGCTATTTTTCTAGACTGGACTGAAGTCCAGCCCTACAAAATAGATCGAACCGATGGTTCGTTTTTGATGTTTTAAAATTCTGGAGGAACGATATATTTTTTATATCTAATTTATTGATGTACAGTAGTTTATGTATGATATTCAAAGAGGTAGCTGAAAAATATTAAAACAGGTAATGCTAGCCAGCCTGTAAAAGCAAGTTCAATTCCGTTTTGACCATCGGAAACATAACATAGAGTATTCGCTTTTGTGAAAAGTAAACTAAGCCCAGCTTGAAGAAAAATATATTCAAACAGGTTAAAAAAAATCAGATTTGTTTTTATTTTTTCAGAAGTTTCGGTTTCTTTCTTCTTTAATTTTTTATAAAATAAAACTGGAAGAAGAATCATTCCAATCCAGGAAATCCCCCAAATTAATTTCCATGCATTTGTACAGTCAATTCCTATCTGAGTCAGGAACATCTGAATGCCAAGTAAGAGAATAGCAGTAAAGCCAGGAATAAAAACACCAACAATGCAAAAAATCATAGTAGATCTTATGTAGTTATATTTGTATTTCAAATTCTTAATTTTTTTACTTCTTACTTTTAACTGTTTACAAAAAAAATCTACTTCTTAGTCATAACAAACTTCTCCTTTGTCATCTTTCCTTGTAAATTCCCGGAAATTTCAGCAGTCAAAGTATTATTAGCGCCTTTTGAATACGTGATTTTTTGAGGATAATCGTGAGATGGATTTTCGAAAACCAATTTGTTTTCGCTTTCTGTAGTCGAACCAAAATCGATGGCTTTGTCATTGTTCTGACCATTTACTGCAGCACTGTACAATAACATTTCGCCTTTTTGTGCTAAGGTTATTTTTTCAGCATGCAAAGTGTCGTTGTTTTTAATGAAATAGGAAGTTGCTGTAAAAGTACTGTCGTTTAGTTTTTGCCAGTTTTCTGTCAAAACACCGTCTTCTGATTTATTTTCCCAGGTTCCAATAAGCCAGTCGGCCAGTTTGATTTTATCTTTTTCGACAGTTTCTTCTTTTTTACAGGAAACAATAGCCAATAAAACAAGTAGAAGAGTGGTTTTTTGAAACATATTTTTGGTTTTAGGTGTTAAATAGTACTACTAATGTAAGAATTAATTGTGAATGGTGAATTGTAAATTGTGAAATGTGAGTTGTGAAAATTTATTTAAAACATTTAACATCTAACTACATAAAATAGCATAAACCAACTCTTTGCTAGGTTTTTGATCTTTTAGTTTTGCTCTTACCTCATCAAAAGTAACTTTAAAATCACAACCCAATTTATAATCGCTGCAACCATAAGCCGTATTTCCTTTTAGCACTGTACCTTTTTTGCATTTAGGGCATGCTAATACATCTGATACTGTATTTGCTTTTGTTTCAGGTTTTGCTTTTGAAGCTGTTTTTTTTGCTTCTAATTTAAGCTTGTAGTTTTCTTCAAAACGAATTAAACCTTCTACGGCACCAGCTTCGGTTTTAAAGCCTTTTATGTTTACGGTTGAACCTTTTTGAAGCAATCGCATATATTGACTCTCCGTTATCTTTTTATCTGAAAAAACATAAGGCAATACAAAGTCACAACCCGATTTATATTCAGAACAGCCATAAGCCGATTTTCCTTTTATCAGATTTCCTTTTTTGCATTTCGGACAGGCTTCTGCCAAAATTCCGGCCGCTTTCTTTTGTTCTACTTTTACTGCTTCTTTCTGCACATTTCCTGCATGAGAAATATTGGCGTGCCGGGTTTCACTTCGCACTTCGGTGACCAAAGCTTCCACCATGCGTTTCATGTTTTTTATAAAGGCGCCAGCGGTGTAAGTTCCTTTTTCTATATCCTTCAATTGCTTTTCCCAGGAACCTGTCAATTCCGCCGATTTGATTAATTCATTCTGAATCGTTTCAATAAGCTGAATTCCGGTTGGCGTTGGCAAAACTTGTTTTTTGTTTCGAACGATGTACTGACGCTTAAAAAGTGTTTCAATAATATTCGCACGCGTTGACGGACGGCCAATTCCGTTTTCTTTCATTAATTCACGTAAATCTTCGTCGTCTACCTGTTTTCCGGCAGTTTCCATGGCACGCAGTAAAGTCGCTTCGGTAAACTGATTGGGTGGTTTGGTTTCCTTTTCTAAGAACGAAGGTTCATGTGGACCTCTTTCACCCACAACGAAACTTGGTAATATATCAGCTTCTTTTTCTTTCGCATTCGGATCTTCAAAAACTACGCGAAAACCTTTTTTCAAAATCTCTTTTCCAGTCGTTTTAAAGAGTACATCGGCTGCTTTTCCAACTACTGTCGTATTGGCAACCAGACAATCATCATAAAAAACAGCAATAAAACGTCTTGTAATAATATCGTAAACCTGTTGTTGATTGTATTGTAAATTGCTTTCTATTCCGGTTGGAATAATCGCATGGTGATCTGTAACTTTTTTATCATTGAAAACTTTAGGTGATTTTTTTATTTTTTTACCTAAAAGCGGCTGCGTTAATTGGGCATATTTACTTAATTTTTGCAGAATTCCCGGTACTTTCGGGTAAATATCATTGGGTAAAAACGTAGTATCAACTCTCGGATAAGTCACTACTTTTTGTTCGTACAAAGTTTGTACAATTTTTAGTGTTTCATCTGCCGAAAACCCAAATTTGGTATTGCAATAAACCTGTAAACCTGTTAAATCAAATAGTTTTGGAGCAAATTCGTTTCCGTTCTTTTTATCTACCGAAACAATTTCGAAGTCACTTTCTTTAACCTTATCCGCCAAAAGCTGTCCGTCTTCTTTATTCAAAAAGCGGCCTTCTTCATAACTAAAAAGTGTTTCTCTGTATAAAGTCTGCAATTCCCAATAGGGTTGGGGTTTAAAATTCTCAATTTCTTTAAAACGATCCACAACCATCGCTAAAGTTGGCGTTTGCACACGACCGATAGACAATACTTGTTTGTAACCGCCATGTTTTACGGTATACAAACGGGTGGCATTCATGCCGAGTAGCCAATCGCCAATCGCTCTTGAAAATCCGGCGTAGAATAAATTATCGTAGTTCGCAGATGGTTTTAAGTTGTCAAAACCTTCCTTTATGGCTTCTGTTGTTAAAGAGGAAATCCACAAACGCTGCACTTCTCCTTTATAATTGGCTTCGTTCATGACCCAACGCTGAATCAATTCTCCTTCTTGCCCGGCATCCCCGCAGTTTATGACTACTTCGGCTTTGTCGAATAAGCTTTTTACAATTTTAAATTGTTTTTGGATTCCCGAATTCTCCACTACTTTGGTCTCGAATTTCTCCGGAAGCATGGGCAGGTTGTTCAAATCCCAACTTTTCCAGTGTGGTTTGTAATCGTTGGGTTCTTTTAAGGTACATAAATGTCCAAAAGTATACGTCACCGCATAACCATTGCCTTCGTAATAGCCGTCGTGCTTGGTATTGGCTCCCAAAACGGATGCGATTTCACGTGCTACACTTGGTTTCTCGGCAATACAGACCTTCATTTTCTCTTTCTTATTTGAGAGCGAAATTAGTTATTTAGAAATTGGTATCGAAATTTTTTGCCACTAAGACACTAAGGCGCGAATTTTTTTTGTTTGTTCTCGCAGATTAAGCCTTCTTTCTTCTCTCCGTTAAATACTTTCGGATTGGAGTATCATAAAAAATCATTGTTAAATAAGCGAAACCAAGTAAAAGAAGTGTTCCGATTACGATGATAAGAGCCAATTGCCCCGTTGCCGGTTTGTATTTCGCATAATAGCCCGCGAATATCCACATCACGGCATAATGCGTCATGTATAACGGATACGATATTTTTCCGAAGAAGATGCACAGTTTTCTTAAACCTTGTGTTAGTGTAGCTCCCGCTCCCAATGCAATTAGTAACGGGAAATAAACTAGCACAACTAGAGGTTCTGTCAGCCAGTTCCAATCAGTAAAAGGCAATAAAAAAGCTAGCAACATTAATATAGATAAAGTAATAAAACCGAGTTTTGTTTTGATGACCCAATTAGAACGATAAATCAACATACCGGCTAAGAAAGAAAACGAGATACGACCGCATCCATCCCAAAAGGTTTCTCCACTCCATCCGCCCATTAAAGAACCTCCCGCACGATGGCTAACAAAACAAATTCCTGCTGCAGCAAAAAGGGTCAATACAAAGAGCGCACGACGACTCAGTTTGTGAAGGAAAAGGGCATAAAAAATATTGGCAATATATTCCCAAAACAGAGACCAGGCTGGCGCATTTAGACCAAAAATATTGAAATAACGATCGGGCATTGCCGGAAAAGGAATTAGAAGAAGTGTGCTCAAAATTATCAGAATCAATTTTCCGGTTTCATAACTTGCGGCATGATTGCTAAACGGATCAAAAAGAAAAGTCAGCAAGCCTAAGACCGAACCAAAAATGACCAACGGATGCAATCGAATTAATCGTAATTTAAAAAATTCAGTAAGGCTCATTTTCTCCATACGATCATGATAAGCGTAGGCAATAACAAATCCGGAGAGGCAAAAGAAAAAGTCAACAGCTAAAAAACCGTGAGCGATAAAATTTTCAGCAGGCGGATAAACGATTTCCATAAAATGGAAAACAACAATGGCTAAAGCGGCTATTCCTCTTAAACCGTCAAGGATTTCAAAATGTTGTTTTGGTTTTAAAACTTCGGTAGTGATAGTGGTCATTTGTAAATTCTGATTTTGAAGATGCAAAATAGGAATTTAGAAATTAGGAACGAAATTTTTTGTTGTTAAGGAGTTGGCATTAAGTCTTTTTATTTTCAGATTTTAAAAATATCAATTCTCTCCATCCAGAAGATTCCCGACTCCAAAAAAGTAAGTCTGGTTTTAACAATTTTGTCCGACTTATCTCTTGGATTTTTAGTTACAAATCTCGCCGTAGACTTATTAAAATCTAAAGTATATTTTTCATCAAAATCGTCTTGTTTATTTGAAGAAAAAGTAATCAGATTGTCTTTTGCAGTCCATTTTCCTTTTCCGTATTTATTTACTTCTGGTGGAACACCGCCATTAAGGTTTGAATAGGAATGAAACACAAATGTTCCGTCCTGATTTAAAGTCAATTTATATTCGATTACATGTTTATTTTGTGTGTCTTCAAGTTTGCGCTGATATTCGCCAGCAAATTGATTGGATTGCGCGAATAGAGTTAGACTGAAAATTAAAAACAGGAAAGTAAGGAGTCGTTTCATTTTACCATTTTTTTGTTTTGCTTTTTATAATATGGAAAAACCCATAAAGCGTATCCATCAGGAGCATAAGTAGAACATTTCTCTACTTTACATATTTTGAAGGAACGAATTACATTTTCATATGTAGTTTTTTTGCTAAATTTTAGATGAATACCTTTATTTGCATCCTCTTCCTTCATTATTTTTTGAATTTCAAACTGAAAACGATTTAGAATACTATCATCATATTTTTCATTTCCGTTAAGTTGCATAGTAATTATGGATTTTGTTTTTGCATATTCTTCAAAAGAAAACCCTAATTGCTTTTCAATGTCTTTATCCCGATAAGCGATAAACGTCGCTTTTTCTGAGAAAGTTTCATTTATTATCATCCATAAAAAACATGCAGCAATAAAAACGATAAAGAATCCTCCATACATATAAAAGGGTTTTGCCTTCATCTATAATGTTTTAGATCATAATATTGTAGTTACTCTATCTCGATATATTCAGATCTTCCTTTATCGTTTCCGTTTGTTAACCATTCCCAATCTAAACTCAATTTAATTTTGCCACTTTCTGATAAAGTAATTTTTGCTAATGCCTTACCGGCTTTTAATTCATTGTCTACGGTTAAACATTGATAGAGCATATGTAATTTATCCTCTTTTAAGTCGGCAATAATTTTTCCGTATTTTATTGTTCCGCCAAAATAGTCAGCCGTTACAAGATTGTCTTCTTGTTTGTACTTAAAAATAGTTTCGGTGTTTACTTGTCCGTTATCGGAATTTTGAATAACGGCAAATCTTTTATTATTGAAGTTGAATTTTGTCATTTCTACTTTTCGTTTGGTTATGTGATCCTTTTGATGAGACATTTTATTGAAATGTCTTCCATATTCTCGTTGTATCTCTCACAAATTTCAATTCCATTTTATCTTTTTTTAAAATAAACTCATTTTTGTTAAGTGAGATAAAATCTAATGTATCGGTTTTAATTTTCGGAATTAGTGCTGTTTCTTTTTCAACAGCATCAATTTCGTAACATATCATTTTGTTGTTATTGCTAATATACCAATCAAATATGTATTTATTTTTTCGTTTCCATTTTGAATAGATGTCAAAAACAGCTTCTTTTTCTATGAAATATTCTTTGTCGTTTTTTGTTGCCATTAATCCACCTCCTGTATACCCTAAATAGACATAATTTTCATTGTTTATGGACTTGTCGAAAATAGTGATGTTTCCGGTAGTTAACCAATAACCATCCTCAATAGAGTCGATTTTTTGTTGATTAATATCCTTATGATCTTCTGAAAAATAACTTAAGTGGTATTCTGTTTCTGTAAATAAATGTTTGTACGGTAACTCGCCCTCCTGAATGTCAAAATTGATCGCCCTGTAAATTTCCTTACCCTCGTCATTTGTGCTGATAATTGTAGGATAGTATTCAATATGAAACTTCTTTTCTAACTCGGCAACAGTTTTACATTTTGCGTTTTTATTAATAATTATAAAATTATAGCCCTCTTTTATTTCTTTCAAAAAAGCTTCATCTTTCAAAATATTTACTTTGGTTTCGTTGTCGTCGACAAATAAAATTACAGACTTAGAATAATTAAATTTTTCAATTTGAGAACAAGAAGGATTCGCTATAAATTCTGTTGGTACATGTTTACAGCTTATTAATACAATAAGTAATAAGGGAATTAATTTCTGTAAACTTTTATTTGGTCTTAACATTCTGTATTGTTTGGATAATTATCGATATTTTTATATTACTTGATTCTTTGGAAAGCTATGTAATTACGTTGTGGGTTTATTAATCGTATAATTCTCCGTTGTCGTCAACATGGATCAAATCATTATCTCTAAATTTCACTAAGTTTCCTTGTAAGGTTTTGTAATCGCCTTTGATGTCGACTGTTTTCTTAGTATTTAAATCAATTATTTTGACGCCAATATTTACTTTTTCACCAACAGCGAAGTAGGAATAATAAATGACGTATTTAAAATTTTTATTTGTAAAAGCCACATAATTCAAATCCATTCCTTCATTCATTTTTCCGCCACCACGCAAATAAAAGGAGTAAGTAAATTTCTTCCAGCTTTCTTTTGTTTTTTCTGGATATTCAAATTCAATTTTAGATTTTGTTCCAAATCTGTAAATCATATACTTGTCATTTTTATCTTTTGCCAAGATCATTTTTTTACCACTTTTTGTTTCAAATGAATAAAGATTTACTTCATTGGGTAACAAGTAATCCTGACTGTAAGATAAGCCAGAGAGTAACAGAAATAGAAACAGAATGACAGGTTTAAGATTTTTGATATTCATAGAATTATATTTTAAGAAAGTTTTACTAGTCTAATAATTTGATAAATAGCATGATTTTTTAAAGATAAAGAACGGGCAATTTCTGGAATGCTTTGCATGTTGGCTTCACATATATAACCAAATTCTAGTTCTGAAACAATCTTACAATGTTCTGCTATTATTTTGGCCAACTCTTCATCTGCTTTATAAAGTTCCAAATAAACCAAATACATACTATCGGAATACTCTTTTGGAGTACCAATGTTTGTGATGTATTGTTCGTAATCCATATTTTCCATTTGTTTGAAATTAATCTAACTTTTCTAAACCGAAATTTACATACTTTCCTTCAAACAAAGCCTTTCCTTTTGCTATATTCCCATTTATATTAAATATTTCGACAGACATCGTTCTTCCTATAAGCTCTGGTACAGGGCCTTTCGTAAAAATAAATTCATAAGTGCAATTTGATTTCCAAACGATTGTCCCTTGAATAACTTCTGGCGATTCTTTAATAGTTTCGGTTTGAGTGGTTTTGGTTCTGGTTACGGTTATGTCTGGAAGACCTTCGCTGGTATAGAGAAATTTTCCGATTTTGAATTTTTCGCAAATAGATTCCTGAGAAAAACCGATGTTAAAAAGTAAACCGAAGAAAAATAGTAGAGATGCTTTTTTCATAATGTGCTTTATTGTTTGTAATTGTGGAATGGAATTTACCTGTCGTTATTCTCTATTAATTTCAATACTATAGTTTTATTAGTCATTAAAACAAGCAGCCAAATTACTGGTAAGATTAAATTACGAATTGAGAAAACAGGTTCAAACTTTAAATTCTGACTAATGGAGAAATTTTGATTTTTTGCTATTTGATAAGAAACAATAAAGGAAATCACAATTAGAAATAGATAAGCGATTGTCAAACTTTTTGTAATAGAAATTAATTCTTTTTTCTGATTTAAGAACAGTATTACCAATGTTGTTAAAAAATTTAATCCGAATGTCAAATTATTCATTTTGAATGGGTAATAGTTATTATAAATAAGGAAATACCCTGTAACAACCATAATTAAACTAATGTTCAAATTCATTTTTTTAGAAATGTTTTTGGATTTCGAAAAAGTAAATATTGAAATGTTTAATACTAGTAAAAACAACTTTTTAAGAAGTGAACCACTCGTTAAATCAAAATCAGAGTAAATGTCTTTTTCTGATAATAAACTTATTGTCAGTGAGAGAATGTTTAATAATAAAAAAATTCTAAAATATTCTTTTTTGAAATTCATTTTATTTTTCTTTTATAAAAGCAGCATTTTTTTAAGCTGAATTATTTATTTAATTGATACAGATTTTCTAAAAATAATACCTTTTTAGCTTCATCCCAAATAGTGGAGTAAACAAGCAGATTTAAAAAATTATCTTTAGCAGAGCCGAATAGAAATACATTATCAAGTTTTCCATCATTGTATTTCCAAATGATGTATTCTGCTTCAGGATTCTCTTTGATCTTGTCGGTTTTGAGTTTGTTTTCTTTCATATAATCGGAATCCCAGGCATAAAATAATTTTACGTTTTCGAAACCAGATTTATCTCCGCTAGCGCGAGCGTCCCGCTCGTGCCCGCAATCAAAATCAATTGATGTCAATTTCTAAGACAGTTTGATCATCATTTCCATAATTTCTTGCCGAACTATATTTCCAATCTACTGGATTAGTTACAAAACCTGTTTCTAGTGGATTGTTATGGATGTAATTTAGTTTTTGCTCAAAAACTTTTAGTGACCAAATCTCAATAGGTTTATTATTTTGCTGCCAAAATTGCCTGAATTTTACATTGCTGTTTTTCTTTCCAGCTCGCTCAAACATCCATAACATCCATTCTTTTCTACTTTCTTGTGGATTCTCTTCAATTGATTTCAACATTTTTTTTGATGTAAATCCTTTAAAATCTCTTATTAGTCCAGAAGGATCTTTGTTTTCTGATCTAAAAATTAAATGGATATGGCTAGGCATAATACAATATCCGTAAATTTCCATTCCTTTATTTTTTCGACAATAGTCTAATGAGTCAATAATATTTCCAAAATACTCTTCTCTTGTAAAAACATCTATCCAATAGACTGTGGCAAAGCTGATAAAATATGCTCCAGCGATGTCATTAAATTTATATTTTCTGCTCATTATTATATTTTGAGCTAAAGTAAGAAAAAACCTGTATTTTGAAGCGAGATGTTTTGGGTACGCTTTCTTACGCTAGCGCGAGCGTCCCGCTCGTGCCCGCAAAGTTTTTTGTTTGTCTTTGTGTTGATATAGCTTGTGTTCACGAGCGGGACGCTCGCGCTAGCGGGGGAAAAGTAGAAATGTAATTTTTTTAATCATGGTTTTGGTTTGGATTTTTTTTAAAGATTGGTGGTCTAAAATTTTGGTCTCGTTTATACTGTATTCACCAGCATAACGTTCCCGTTAGTGACTGATTTCGTTATCTGTTTCGATCTTCTAAGTTTCTTTTAAGATCTTCAGTTCTATCTTCGGTACATTCAGCGAGGCAGGTATAATAAATTAAGGGCTGAATACTTCCTCCGTCATATTGTTGCTTTTCAAATTCACATTTTGCATCTCTAAATTTAATCCAGTTTTTCTGAGCTGTAATCAATAAATTTTTCTCTTTTTCATCTAATTTTTTCACAAGCTTTTTATAAACTTGGTTAAGTTCATTATCCGCTTTTGTAAAATTATCAATAGCAGTCTGATTCATTTCAGCTTGTGTCTGCGCAAGCAAATTAGTGCTAAAAATAAATAGAAATAATATCGAAAGATGTAGAAATGTAATTTTTTTGATCATGGTTTTGGTTCGGATTTGTTATATCGGCTGCAAATGGCTAATTTATAAAAACTGCTGATTAAACGATAAAAATCATTTCTCAAACATAATCTCTTTTAATTCCAAAACCTTACGGGAAGCCATAATTATAATATTTGAAGGAATTAGTAAAAAGTCAGGAGACTTTTGAGAGGTTTGAACCTTCTAAGAGCGAAAAAAAATACGCAAAGTCTCGTGCCCGCAATCAAAATCAATTGATGTCAATTTCTAAGACAGTTTGATCATCATCTCCATAATTTCTTACCGAACTATATTTCCAATCTATTGGATTAGTTACAAAACCTGTTTCTAGTGGATTGTTATGGATGTAATTTAGTTTTTGCTCAAAAATTTTTAGTGACCAAATCTCAATAGGTTTATTATTTTGCTGCCAAAATTGCCTGAATTTTACATTGCTGTTTTTCTTTCCAGCTCGCTCAAACATCCATAGCATCCATTCTTTTCTACTTTCTTGTGGATTCTCTTCAATTGACTTCAACATTTTTTTTGATGTAAATCCTTTAAAATCTCGTATTAGTCCAGAAGGATTTTTGTTTTCTGATCTAAAAATTAAATGGATATGACTAGGCATAATACAATATCCGTAAATTTCCATTCCTTTATTTTTTCGGCAATAATCTAATGATTCAACTATATTTCCAAAATATTCTTCTCTCGTAAACACATCTATCCAATAGACTGTGGCAAAACTGATAAAATATGCTCCAGCCTTGTCTTTAAATTTATATTTTCTGCTCATATTATATTTTGAACTAATATAAGAAAAAACTTTCATGTTTAGACAAGAACGCTTAATGAACAGTCCATTATGCTAGCGCGAGCGTCCCGCTCGTGCCCGCAAAGTATTTCATTGTTTTTATGTTGACATGGCTTGTGTTCACGAGCGGGACGCTCGCGTCAGCGGGGGGAGACGTTCGCAATAGCGGAGGTAATTTTACATTTTTAGCTTCCTAGGCTAGCGCGAGCGTCTCGCTCGTGCCCGCAAAGTATTTCATTGTTTTTATGTTGACATGGCTTGTGTTCACGAGCGGGACGCTCGCGCCAGCGGGGAGCTGGGAATTTGATTTATCTGCTAAAGTTTGGATTACAAAAAATAAATCAAAACTAAAAGACAAAGAATTGGAGATACTTCGGTTATATGCTCAGAAGTTGTGTTCACGAGCGGGACGATCGCGCTAGCGTGGGATTATTATTGATCTAAAGAGTAAATGTTTGTTTATTGAATCAAAAGTAACTGCTTTTAATTCAGAAAGTTTACGGAAATCCGTAAAGCCCTCTTTTGAAAACAATTCCCATAGCCCTGATAGCAGCGGCATCCTTTTTAGGCAAACGAAAAGATCTAATCCTAACGAAAATGTTCTGCCTAAAAAGATATAGCGGATAGACAGTCCCGATAGCTATCGGGATCCAAAAAAAACATCATAATTCCACCAAACAATCTTAAGAAACAAGCCCTAAAAAACTCAAAAAGTTAATGATAGAATTTTCAACAAAAATTTCGTAATTTTGCAGTCCAATAAAAAGGAATTAAAAATGTTAGATAGACTTCAAATAGTAAAACAACGTTTCGACGAGATTTCGGACTTAATTATCCAGCCGGATGTTATTTCTGATCAGAAACGTTATGTGCAATTGAATCAAGAGTACAAAAACTTAAAAGCATTGGCTGAAAAGCGTGATGAATATGTGCTTTTGATGGCTAATATAGATGAGGCAAACGAAATTATTGCGGATGGAAGTGATGCAGATATGACCGAAATGGCCAAAATGCAACTTGACGAAGCAAAAGAAAGATTGCCAGAACTGGAGGAAGAAATCAAGTTTATGCTGATCCCAAAAGATCCTGAAGATGCTAAAAACGTGATGGTCGAGATTCGTGCCGGAACGGGTGGGGATGAAGCGAGTATTTTTGCCGGAGATTTGTTCAGAATGTATACTAAATATTGTGAGAATCAAGGTTGGAGAACTTCGGTTGTCGATATGAACGAAGGAACTTCCGGAGGTTTTAAAGAGGTTATTTTTGAGGTTTCAGGAGAAGATGTTTACGGAACTTTGAAGTTTGAAGCGGGTGTTCACCGTGTACAACGTGTTCCTCAGACTGAAACACAAGGTCGTGTGCATACATCGGCAGCTACGGTTATGGTTTTACCAGAAGCGGAAGAATTTGATGTTCAAATCGATATGAACGATGTTCGTGTAGATTTCTTCTGTTCGTCTGGACCTGGTGGACAATCGGTTAATACAACGAAATCGGCTGTACGTTTAACGCACATTCCAACTGGTTTGGTGGCGCAATGTCAGGATCAGAAATCACAACATAAAAATAAAGATAAGGCGTTGAACGTTTTGCGTTCTCGTTTATACGAACAAGAATTGGCTAAGAAAGAAGCTGAAGATGCTACAAAACGTACTTCTCAGGTTAGTTCTGGTGACCGTTCGGCTAAGATTCGTACATACAACTACGCTCAGGGTCGTGTAACCGATCACAGAGTTGGTTTGACACTTTACGATCTAGGAAACATCATGAATGGAGATATTCAGAAAATTGTAGCTGAGCTTCAGTTGGTGAATAATATGGAGAAATTGAAGGAAGCGAGTGAAGTATTCTAAAATTAGAGCAAAAATATAGAATAAAGAGAATAGATTAGAGCCGAACTTACGTTCGGCTTTTTTTATGAATATAGCCCACGGTTTCAACCTTGGGAGACGTGTTGTGATCTAAGATGCTAAGATATTCAGATGTTGAGCCGATTTTTTTAAAATTAGTACAAAGAATAAAGAATAAAGAAAATAGAGAAAGCTGGACTACTTTGTGATTCGGCTTTTTTGTTTTTAATGCTATAGCCCGAGGTTTCAACCTTGGGGACGTTTTTTTTAGAGAATAGAAGCAAGAAGATAGAAGCAAGAAGATAGAAGCAAGAAGATAGAAGATAGAAGATAGAAGATAGAAGATAGAAGATAGAAGATAGAAGATAGAGAAAAGAATATTGAATATAGAATATTGAATATAGAAAAAGCTGGACTACTTTATGGTTCGGCTTTTTTGTCTTGTTGGCATAGAGTCTTAGCAACTTATCATCTCAGAAACTTAGTATCTTAAAAAGTAAAAAGTAAAAAGTAAAAAGTAAAAAGAGACTATTTCACCAATGTGAAATAGTCTCTTTTGTTTAAAGTTTAGGTTTTACCTAGGAATTTAGAACCAAAAAAAAACTTAGCATCTTAGTCCCTTAGCACCTCAGAACCTTAAGATATATAGTGAAGTATTAACTGTTTAACCGTTGTTAAAGTAAAAACGTATAAACGAGTTAGATACCTAGAAATACTCTCGTAAATTCAAAACATTTATATAGATTAGAGTACATGTACACACCATTTTTTATAATTATTTCTTCTATCTTTTCCATAATACATAATATTAAGTTAGACAATTACTCTTCTGACGATTCGTGTTGTGATGATTCCTGCGATGAAGATTCATGATGTGGTTTTGAAACTATAGTGGTTACAGCAAGTTGTAATAGAGATCCGAGGATATTTTTGAATACCGAATCTGTTTTTCCTATTACTAATTTCTTTGCTAGGAACCCAATTCCGATACTGATCGCTGATTGCGCCAGATCGCTTTTAAAACCAACTGTTTCATTGATTTCTTCAACCGTATTTCGAATAAGATTAAGAGGTTTTAAATTCTCTTTAATTTCATCGATTTCATCTTTAATTGCAATCCATTCCGCATCTTGTTGTGCTTCTAATTGCCTTATTTTCTGATCTAATGCATCAATAGTATAAACAGCTTCCATAACAGTATTTATTTATTAATTAGTTAAATCAGTTTTTGTTTCTTTTAATATACTGGAAACAATCATGTTTCCGATAGGCGTTTTAATCAGTTTATGTTGTGCTGTGTGTAAAACAATAGCAACAATAAGATAAAACAGCGCCATGATAAAAAAGCCATAGTAATACTCACCAAGTTCTTTTCCAATCCATAAACTAAGTCCGATATTCAGGAACAAAGTAAAAAATGCAACAACAGCGCCAATCGCAATTTTGGATGTTAGTGATGATAAAACATCTGCTGATGCGGATACTGTTTTCAGCTTGATTAACTCAAGGCTGGTTTTAGTATAGTTCTCAGCTTTTTCATACATATTAAGATTCTCGGTAGTTGTTGCATTTGGTTCCATGATAGGGTATTTTTATGGTTGAAAAATTTCACTATTTAGTAGTTCGTTTTTACAGTTTTAGCTTCATCTTTAATTGCATTGTAATCTTCTTTAACCTGATTGAATTTTGCTTTTCCTTCATCAATGATGTCTTTTCCATTTGAAGAAATTGTGCTTAAAATTCCATCTACTTTACCTTTTAGGTTATCTCCGTAATCTTTTGATTTATCTGAGATTTTTTTTCTTGTGTTTGATCCTTTATCCGGTGCAAATAATACACCTAAAAATGCTCCTGCCGCTGCAGCTCCTAAAATTCCTAAAATTGTGTTACTCGTTTTCATAATATTTGATTTAGTGATTAATATAAATTTGTATAATTTTTAATATTTTTAAATTTCTCGACCTTTAATAAGTCTGAATATGATTGCGATAATTGCAATTACTAATAAGATGTGTATAAGACCTCCGGCGCTATAGTAAAAGAACCCAAGAGCCCATAGAATTACTAAAATAACTGCGATTGTGTACAATAAATTTGACATGGTTTTTATTATTTAGTGGGTTAATATTCTTTTAATTTAACTTATATGATAAGTATAAAGTTAAGTTGCTGTTTTTTGCATCTGGAAAAGTATAAGTTGTTCCTGCAACAGTTCTTTCTTTACCAACAGTTGTTAAACCGTAATTGTAACGTAATCCAACACTAATTGGGCTAAAATCTACTCCAATACCAGCTGCAAGACCGGCATCAAATTTGTTTAAATCGTCAGTATCAACTGTGTCATCAAAATTAATATCTCCGTCACCAGTAACTTTTGAACTTACCAGGTAAGATGCGTATCCACCTGCGTGAACATTAAAGTTTTTGGTGATGTTAACTCTAACTAACAAAGGAACTTCGATGTAATTTAATTTGAATTTCGCATTTCCGTCTACAAAAGCGTTGTTGTAATCTAGTTCGGCTCCTTTTGTAGTAAACAAAATCTCTGGCTGAATTGCGATAAAGTCTGAAACTGGTAAAGTAGCATAAACACCGGCATTGAATCCGTAAATTACGTTGTTATCATCAGCTTCACTTTGATATAAGTTAGACATGTTGAATCCTCCTTTTACACCAAACTCGGTATTTACATTATTGTCCTGAGCGTGTAGCATTCCAAATGAAGCTGTCATAAAAAGGGTTAAGGCGCATAAAAAATTTGATTGCATTTTCATTGTTAAAAATTTTAGTTGTTAAAAAATAGATATAAAGGCATTTAATTAAATTCACTCTTAATTTGTTCTGTTTCTCGTAAAAGTTGGTATTGTTCCGGCAAATACTGAAGGACTAATTTTAAAATCAACTGATCATTTGTTCTTTTTGAAATTTGTTCAAATAATTTGATTTGTTGGTCCAGTGCTGTTGTCATCGAACTTAAATAAGCTTTATTAAAACTGGAACCATTTGTATTATTCAATTCTAATAACTCATCTTTATGAGCTGCGCTGATGTCAGTAATGATAATGAGCTTTTTATTGGCCATTTCGTTTACCTGCAGCAATAATTGATTTTGATGATCCGCAATTTTTTTGCTTACTTCCACTATTTTACTTTCAGAACTTTTTTGTTGTGCAATTTGACTTTGTGAAATCATTGAATTCATTGCGTTTCCCATTTCTATAAAAAAGGAAGTTTCGATTTCTTCATTTTTACTTTTATTAAAAGCTTCTTTTTTAGAATTTTCCCGTTTGCTTTTTTCTCCACAAGAAGAAAAAGAAACTGTAAAAATCAATAAAAAAAGAACTTTAAAAATTGCTGCTTTTATAGGGGGCATTGTTTTCATTATTACTTCATAAAGTATTACATTACAAAGATGCTAACGAATAGAAGGTTTTGCTTTACAGCATAAAAAAGAAACGTTATATAATTCCCATAACGGCTTTATACAACGTTTTTTAAGGAGTTTTCAGGAAATAAAAAAGCGTTTACTGCAAATGAAATCATATCATTTTTCAGTAAACGCTCTCTTACATAATAGTGTGTCTTATTCGGGTAGAAAAACACTAAAAACAGATCCAATATCAGGAGTACTGTCGGCAAGAATATGTCCTTTATGATTTTCAACAATCTTTTTGCAAATGGCTAAACCAATTCCGGTTCCTGGATAATCTGTTTTAGAATGCAAACGTTGAAAAAGTATAAAAATGGTTTCTTTAAATTGAGGATCAAATCCCATTCCGTTATCTCTAAAAGTTATTTTATGGAATTTTTTAACCGATTGTTCTAAAAGATCAGGATAATCTGCGGATGATACTTTTTCACTTTCAATAAAAATTTCAGGTACAATTCCAGGTTTGTTATATTTTAAAGAATTTCCAATCAGGTTGATGAAAAGCTGTTCGATCTGATAAGGAATAACATTAAGTTTAGGCAATTTTGAAGCTGTAATAACCGCCTTTTTTTCCTGAATTACTTCAGCTAATTCAGTTTCGGCATTTTCAAGCAATTCATTTAAATTCAATTTTATAAACTCTTTTTTCGTAGTGTTTGTTCTCGAGAATAAAAGTAAGTCATCAATTAAAACACGCATCCTTTTTGCTGAAACCGCTATTTTAGACAGATAATCACGTCCGCTTTCAGACATCACAGCTCTGTCTGCCTCAGAAACCCTTGAAATAAAAGTTTGAATTTTTCTCAGTGGTTCCTGTAAATCATGGCTGGCCACATGGTTGAAAGAAGCTAATTCTTTATTGCTTTTTTCTAATTCGTTATTTCGTTCCTTTAATTCAATATTAAGTAAATGCTCATCGGTAATATCAAAATTAATTCCGAGTAAAATTTTACCTCCTTGCTGATCTGTCAATAATTTTCCGGTCGATTTAAAATATCGGATTTCATTATTTGGACGTACAATTTTATAATATATAAAAGGAAGGTTTTTTTTCTCGACTATTTTGTCCATCGAATTAGAAACAGCTTGTTTGTCATCAGGATGAACAAAATCTAGAAAAGTTTCTCTGACTGGTACAAAAGAATTTGGCGGAACTCCTAATAATCGAAACTGATTATCAGAATAGGAAATTTTATTAGAATCTAATTCCCATTGCCAGGTGCTGAATTTTCCAATAATTTCAGATTCGGCCATTAGACCACCGGAAATTAAAAGTTGCTTATTAAATACTTTCAAACGCTGAAAATCACGACTGATTTGTCTGTAGGCCAATAAAATAAAAAGTAAAGCAGTTAGAAACAGAGAAATGGAAAAAAGGGGGCTAAGTGAAATCTCCTGATCGTAAATTTGCAGTCTGTTTTTGAGATAATTTTTTTCGATATCATTCATTTTATCCACCTGAAAACGTATGTTTTCCATTAATATACGCCCGCCAAACATATGATTGTCCAGTTTTCGTTTATCGTATGTTTTTGGTTCGCTGTACTTCAGGCAATTTTCAAATGAAACAAATCGCTGAATAATTAATTTGAATAAATTTTCGAGATTTTTCTGCTGAACAGGATTGTCAGCAGTTAATTTTTTGAGAGTAACAAAGGAAGCATTTACTTTATCACGCGAATAAAGATACGGAGTCAAAAACCTGTTGTTTCGTGTGATAATGTATCCACGCTGGCCAGTTTCCGCATCTTTAATCGCCGACATTAATCGTTCTAATTGTATGTTGATTTCATACGTATGCATTACCACCTTACTGGATTCGTTTAAATCCTGATTGTGTTTGTAAGCAATAGAAGACAGAAATAACAGAATGAAAACTGCGATGACAAAAATAACTCTCAAAGAGTTTGAAGAATTAAAATTTGGTATCCATTTCATTTAGCATGCGTATTATTTTAGTCGTAACAAAAAGTTATCACGATTTAAACCTGATGTATGATAGTGCCAGTTGACTGTCACGACTTCGTTGATAATTTTTTTAAGCGTATTAAAATCGCTTGGTTTTTTTATGTAAATATTAGCTCCTTGTACAAATGTATCTTCAATATCTTCTTCAGATGATGAAGTGGAGTAAATGGCAATAATAATGTTTTTTAGATGATCTGTTTTTTTAATTTCGATCAAACATTCCTTACCTGTTTTTTTTGGCATATTCAAATCCAGAAACAATATATCCGGCAATTTGTTTTCAGGATCCAATAAATGATCCATTAACTGCATTCCATCATGAACAAATTGTACTTTGGTTTGAATTTTGATTTCTTCAAATGCGTCTTTGAAAAAAAGACGATCATCTTCATCATCATCAGCCAATAAAATATTTAATGCGTTTTTTTGCATTTTAGTATAGTATTTAGGTTTTATTTTAAATTTTCTCTTCGTTTTTTAATGATTCTCTGAAAAGCCGATGGCGTAATTCCGGTAGTGTTTTTAAATTGTGTACTTAAATGCGCAACACTTGAGTAATTTAGTAAAAAAGCAATTTCCGTCAAACTCATTTCATTAATAATAATTAATTGTTTGGCTCTTTCAATTTTTTGTAAAATGATAAAATTTTCGATAGACGAATACGTTACTTCCGAAAAAACATTCGATAAGTAACCGTAACTATGGTTTAGTTTCTCAGCTAAAAACACAGAACTTTTATAATTATTGCTGTCTTCAAGGAAAACAAGCTCAATTATGGCATCCTTAATTTTTTGTACTAAAACACTTTTTTGATTTTCAACAACTTCAAAACCATGAGGAGCTAAATTTTCTTTTAAGGCTTCAAGTGCTTGAACGTTCAGATTATCTTCAATTTCGATCTCACCAAAACCTAAAGTTTTAAAGTTTACATTTTGTTCGTCCAGATTTTGCTTTAAATAAAGAGAACAAATGGTGTTTATGTCGAACTTTATAAATAGTTTCATTTTATAAAAATTTGGTTAAAGATAATTAATTTATTTTTGGTTCCGGGCTTAATATCTATCGGACACTTCAAGTAATTCATGAATATACTAAAAAAAATCAAAAAAATACCGTCTAATGTTTTTTTTATTAGACGGTATCCTGGCTGACCTTGAAAATTTTACAAATCTGAAATGATTTGTTGAACCTCTTCTTTGGTCTTGCCTAATTTTTGTTGAACTTTTCCATAAAGTTCATCTTCTTTTCCTTCTTCGTAAAGCAAATCATCATCTGTAAGATCTGCGTATTGTTGTTTAAGTTTTCCTTTCAGCTCGTTCCAGTTCCCTTTTATTTGAGTCGTATTCATGATATTTTTATTTGTAAAATTAATAGTAATGTAAAATTGCAAATTATCGCTTAGGTTTTTGTTACATTAATTCTGCCGCCTGTTGTATAATTCACATATGTTTAATTTTTATGCGTGATAGCGTCTTAAAACCCACGCCATTTTTTCGTGTTGTTGCAATAAACCAGTAATAAAATCTGCAGATCCTATATCGTGGTTATCATTCTCGAAAACCGGAATATAATCTCTAAATTCTGTTACCAATTGCTCGTGATTTTCTAAAAGTTCCTCCAGCATATTTTTTTGTGATGCGTATTCTTTTGGAGATTCTTTTAAGGTAGAATTTTCAATAAATTCATTCATTGTCCCAATTGTTTTTTCTCCAAGCTGACTAATGCGTTCTGCAACTTCATCAATATTAGCTTCCAAAATTCGGTATTGCTCTTCAAACAATTTATGTAATTCCATAAAGCTGTTTCCTGAAATATTCCAATGAAATTTTCGGGTCTTAACATACAAAGTCATTTCGTTAGACAAAATTGTGGCTAATATGTTCGTGCTCTTTTTTAAATTCTTTGGACTAATTCCGATATTTGGGCTCATAATTGCTTGATTTAAGGTTGTTTTACAAAAATAGTTCAGGAGTCTATTTTTTCTCTTATATAATTTTGGGAAGATGTTATAGGAATTCAATGTTTAAAGAAATTGAAGACAAAACGAATCGGTATAATTTCAAATATGATCAATTTTGAATGATTTAATTCGTGAATGTTCATGGTAGAAAATCATTCGAAAACCAATAATATTATTTGTAATTTTGCTGCACTAGTAAAATACAATATGACAACACAACAACTACACAATCAAATTCTTCAAAAAAAATCATTTTTATGCGTTGGCTTAGATCCTGATTTAGCCAAAATACCGCCTCATTTATTAGAAACAGAAGATCCCATTTTCGAATTCAATAAAGCTATAATTGACGCGACACACGATTTGGCTGTTGGATACAAACCAAACACCGCTTTCTTCGAGGCATATGGAATAAAAGGGTGGATGTCATTGCAAAAGACAATCAATTATATCAATGAAAATTTTCCTGAAATGTTTACAATTGCCGATGCAAAACGTGGTGACATTGGGAATACCTCAAGTATGTATGCGAAAGCTTTTTTTGAGGATTTAAATTTTGACAGTGTAACCGTTGCACCTTATATGGGAAAAGATTCAGTTGAACCTTTTCTGGCTTTCGAAAATAAACACACCATTATGTTAGCCTTAACGTCTAACGAAGGAGCATTTGATTTTCAAACCTTAACTACAAACGGAACAGAATTATACAAACAAGTTTTAGAAACCTCTAAAACATGGAAAAATAGTGAAAATTTGATGTACGTTGTAGGCGCTACCAAAGCCGAATATTTTGCAGACATCAGAAAAATTGTGCCGGATAGTTTCTTATTAGTTCCTGGAATTGGTGCTCAGGGCGGAAGTTTATCTGAAGTATGCAAATACGGAATGAACGATAACGTTGGTTTATTGGTAAACTCAGCGAGAGCGATTATCTATGCCTCAAAAGGAACAGATTTTGCTGAAAAGGCCAGAGAGGAAGCATTGAAAGTGCAACAGGAAATGGAAGAGATTTTAAATTCCAGGTTTCAGGTTTAAAGTTTCACGTTGCCTTACTTTGAACATAATTTAACCGCAAAGTTCGCAAAGTTTTTTCGCAAGGCTCGCAAAGGGAATAACTTTGCGTTCATAGCGTAAACCTTAGCGAACTTTGCGGTTAATAAACATTCCAACAAAACTTGAAACCTGAAACAAAGAAAACCTGAAACAAAAATAAAATGAAACAATTAAAAGATCAGCTTGGTACTTTACATTCTTTTGAGACGGCTCCAAAGCGTATTATTTCGTTGGTTCCTTCTCAAACCGAATTATTATTTGATTTAGGTTTAGAAGAAAAAATCATCGGGATCACGAAGTTTTGTGTGCATCCTTATCATTTAAAATCTACGAAAAAAATTATTGGTGGCACCAAGAAGATACATTTTGAGAAAATAAAATTATTGCAGCCCGATATTATCATTTGCAATAAAGAAGAAAACACACTCGAAATCGTGGAGCAATTAAGTACAATTTGTCCGGTTTGGGTAACGAACATTATTTCTGTTGAAGATAACTTTCAGATGATTTCAGATTTTGGTCAATTGTTTAATTGCAGAACAGATGCCCAAAAATGGAATGACAAATTAAATTTTGCCCTGAGCGATTTCAAAAAATACGTTCAGGATATTCCACCAAAAAAAGCAGCTTATTTTATCTGGAAGAATCCATACATGGTAGCAGGAAAAGATACTTATATTAATGAGTTATTAAAGTTGAATCATTTTGAGAATATCTACGAAGAGAAAGGACGTTATCCTGAAATCGAACTAAAAAAAATGCGATTGGAAGGCGACCCTGATTTGGTTTTCCTTTCATCAGAACCGTATCCTTTTAAAGAAGAAGACGCTTTCGAAATAGGTCGCTTCACCCATCACGCCAAAACCGTTTTCGTCGACGGAGAAATGTTCTCCTGGCACGGCAGCCGACTTTTAAAAGCCTTTCCATACTTCAAATTACTCCACGAAAGATTGAGAAGTTAGTTTTAGGCTGGCTTGCTTTGTGTATAATTTTACCACAGAGATACACAAAGGTTTTCGCAAAGTTTCGCAAAGTTTTTTTAAAATAAGCTTTGTAAACTTACTGTTTCAAACAAACTATTTAAATTCTTTGTGTATCTCTGTGAATAACTTTGTGTGCCTCTGTGGTACAATTAATTTATTCAAAAGTGCACAAAAAAAGAATGCCGGCATCTCGAAGACGCCGGCATCATTTAACTAACCAAAACCAAAATAATAAATAACCAGTTTATTACACTACAAAGATCCAACATATATCAATGTTTTGCTGTTAAGGTTTTGTTATTACTTTGTTGGACATAAGTTAAGATTTTTTAAGAGCTCATTTTGAGTATTTTATTGCTATATGTTGTTTTTGATTATTAAAATATAATAACAATCAATTTTGCTTATCAATATCATAACCATTAGTTTGTATACTTAAAAAATATTAAATATCAATAAGATAGATTTGAGCAAAAAATTAACAACCGCAACCGGAACTCCTGTCCCAGACAATCAAAACATGACGAGAAAAAGCAATTATTGTTTAAAATTCGGCCGGACAAGTACGAGGTGCTCAGAAATTTATTCAGGTTCGTCATATTCGAAATTGCTGTAAAGCCGATCCCGACTACGGAGAAGGAGTAGCAAATGCCCTAGTATTAACAATGGAGCAAGTTAATAACTTCGATGATCCAAGATTGTTAATAGTGGTTAGGTAAGGTTTTGAGATACTAAGGTACTAAGCTTTTTTTCTGAAGCAAACATATAAACCCGACAGGTTTTAAAACCTGTCGGGTTTATATGTTTTTATGTAACACAATTTAATTTACTATTAAATATTCTATTAGACTGGATTAAAGTCCAGCCCTACAATATAATTTGTTCCTCCGGAACTTTTGAAGAACTTTTGGTTTATGTTTTATAGGCGAATTTCGTTGCTGTTAAATTTTCTATAGACAAAGCTTTGCGAACTTTATAAAGTTTCAGTAAAGACAAAGAAAAATAACCTTAGCGCACTTTGCGATTAAAAATCTTACCGCAAAGAACGCAAAGGGATACGCAAAGCTCGCAAAGTTATAACACGCAGCTTTGCGAACTTAATAAAGACAAACACAAACACAAAGAAAAAAAAATCTTTGTGCTCTTTGCGGTAAAAAATCTTGCGGTAAAAAACTTAGAACCTTTGGATCATGGTTATGAGCAGATTTCATGCGGTTTAATTTCTATAGACAAAGCTTTGCGAACTTTATAAAGTTTCAGTAAAGACAAAGAAAAATAACTTTAGCGCACTTTGCGATTAAAAATCTTACCGCAGAGAACGCAAAGGGATACGCAAAGCTCGCAAAGTTATAACACGCAGCTTTGCGAACTTAATAAAGACAACCACAAACACAAAGAAAAAAAAATCTTTGCGCTCTTTGCGGTAAAAAATCTTGCGGTAAAAAAACCTTAGTACCGCTAGTATATTAGTACCTCAGCACCTAAGAAAAAACAACCGTCTTATTACTATAAACCATAGTCTTACGTTCAGCATGCAATTTAATAGCGCGAGCCAAAACAATACGCTCCAAATCACGTCCTTTCATAATAAAATCATCTACGGAGTGGATATGAGAAACTCTTGCAATATCCTGCTCAATGATAGGACCTTCGTCTAATTCGGCAGTAACATAATGACTTGTTGCACCAATAATTTTAACTCCACGCTTAAAAGCAGAGTGATAAGGTTTGGCACCCGGAAAAGCCGGTAAAAACGAATGGTGAATATTAATGATTTTATTTTCGTAAAGTGAAATCAATTTTGGCGTAACGATCTGCATGTAGCGAGCCAACACAATAAAATTGATCTGATATCTTTTAAGGAGTTCAATTTGTTTCGCTTCACCTTCTTCTTTATTCTCTTTTGTAAAAGGCACACAGTGATACGGAATATCAAAGCGTTCTGCAATCGATCTTAAATCATTATGATTACTGATGATTACCGGAATTTCGACATTCAATTCTCCGGCACTGTAACGCCCCAAAATATCAAACAAACAATGATCATACTTAGATACAAAAAGTGCCATTTTTGGTTTTTGTTCCTGATTGTATAAATCCCATGACATAGTAAAGTCTGATGCAATAGTTTGGTCGAAATCAGTTTTTAGTCCATCAATAGTGATATGGTTATTGGTTAATTCACATTCCAATCGCATAAAAAACACATTTTGCTCTACATCAACATGCTGGTCGATATAGGTAATATTTCCTTCTACTTTGGCGATAAAAGTCGTTACTGCTGCTATAATTCCTTTTTGGTCTTTACAGTGAATCAGAATGGTGATTTTTTGCATTTTTTGGTTGGTTTTTTGGTTAGTGACAAAGTTGCAAAGGCTCAAAGTAACAAAGGTTCACTCTGCACCTTGTTACTTTGTCCCTATGAACCTTCAAAAAAATTATTTTCCGTCCTGCATTGCAAAAACACTTTTTAACAAAGGTGTTGTTCTTGCATTGATATTATTTCGGATGTCTTTTTCTTCAACGGCAATCATTTTGAAAACACCAGACAAGGCTTGTGTTGTCGTATAGTCAGTCAAATCAGGATTAACCTTTTTTACTAACGGAATTGTATTGTATTTTGTAATAATCTTTGTCCAGACAACATCGGCACCTACTTTTTCAAACGAATTTTTAATCACTGGATTAAATTTTCCGTATAAAGCTGTTGTTGTGCTGTTTTGCAAATAACTTGTTGCAGCGCTGTCGTTGCCTAACAAAATATTTTTAGCATCTGTAAAAGTCATATTCTTTACAGCCGAAACAAATATTGGAGTGGCTTCTTTTACTGCATCTTCAGCAGCACGATTCAGCATTTTAACACCCTCATCGGCCAATGAACTAAGACCTATTTTTCGTAAAGTAGCATCTACTTTTTGTAATTCGGCCGGCATTAAAATTTTTACAGCCTCATTTTTATAAAAACCATCAACAGCAGTTAATTTACTAACTTGTTGAGTAATTCCTTTATTTAGAGCTTCTTTTAATCCAGAAGCAATATCTACACCACCCACTCCTGGTATTTGCGAAGATAATTGTGGTAACTGATTTAATGTTTGTTGTACCTGAGCACAAGAGGTTAGAGAAAATGTAACGGCTAATAATAAAATCTTTTTCATGTTTGGGGTTTTACAAGTTTCAAAAATACTACTTATTCAAAAACAAAGCCACAATTTTATTTTAGGTGCAGAAACAATTTGTTTCATTATTAACTTTTTTTGAGTTGCGGAGATTCTGATTTGCGGAGATTCTCAAATTTTTTAGAATATAGAGGAAAGAAGAAAGAATATAGAAGTAAGATTCAAGGATAACTTATATAGCTTTGCGGAGATTATCCGTTTAGTATAATGAAAAATGAGAAAAATAGAAAGTTCTAAAGATCAATTTTTCCTTTTTCGCCATTCCTGAATTGCGCGTTCAAAAAATAATTTGATTTCTTTTTTTTTACCTTCTACATTAAGCTTAAAGGTATTTCCATTTTTTGTTGTAACAAGAAGGTAGGGGCAATAGGTTGCTCCAGCTTTATAAATGGTGTCAATTTTTGAAATATCGCGATAGTAAGCAAAGACTATTTCATTTTTTGTTGGATCTCTTTTATCAATCCAATAAGATGCCAGTCTTTTATTAGTAAAGAAATTTCCAGCATATTTTATTTTAAATTCACTATAGAATTGATAGATAGTTTCATTATCATCAAGTATTTTCAGGCTTTTTATATATTGAATATCTTCTTTACTTAATGTTCTGTGATTTTCAATCTTGTTACAAGAGAAGAATAGGAATACGATAATAAACAAAAATTTTGGCATAACTTTATTTTTTAAAATCGTCACACAAATCACTTCGATATCAATTCAATTTGCTCATCCGTTGCGTCAACGTGAACAGATATTTCGCGGTATTTCCATTCTCCTTTTTTTTCTGCAACCACAAATAAAGTGGCTTTTCCTTTAGGGCCTTTGATCGGAATTTGTAAATCACAGTTTCCAACCTCATTGTTTATACTGATATTTCCACTCACCAGTCCGTCATTCTCAATAGGACTTCCTAGAATTTTATTCATGTATTTATCGTTTTGCACTATGGTCATCGCGCCTTTATAGGAATCAGAATCTTTCATCATCGAAGTGGCTCCAAAGAATATTGCGGCTATAAATAATCCAAAAAGCACTAAAAGGCTTAAACATCCGGTTGGCACAAACCATTTCCAGTTTCTGTCCCACCAATTTTTTTTAATTTCCTGGTAATTATCGTCCATAAAAAAGGGTAATTTTAGATTTGATTTTAGGTTAGAAAGATATTGTTTTTCTTTCAAATTCTAAATCAAAATTCTAAAATTACCCTGAGTCTAAAAAAGTTTTTTATTAATTGCTTACTACCGTTTCATCAGGAAGAAGACTTTTATTTAAATCACCATCTCTGTCATAAACATCCTGAAAAAAGCTTACTTGACCTGATTCGTTTACCCATGTTGTAAAATAAGTAATGTAAATTGGCACTTTGCTAGGCAATTTAAAAGTTGTTTCCGCGCTACCATCCATCGCCTGATCAATTCTGTCAGTTGTCCATTCCGGATAATCTTTCAGCATTGCAATAGCAAGTTCTTTTGCTTTGTTAACATTAATACAACCGTGGCTAAAAGTTCTTTGTTCAAAATCAAACAAGGTTTTTGCAGGCGTATCGTGCATGTAAATATCATCTGGATTTGGAAAAATAAATTTTACTAAACCTAATGAGTTATCAGGACCTGGTTTTTGTCTTACCTGACCATTTACCATTTCCATATTGTGTTCTGCCAAATAATTAGGATCAGAAGCTATTTTCATTTTCAATTCATTTTCAACAATACTTTGAGGAACTGTCCAATAAGGGCTAAAAACTACTTTATCAATATTTCCACTGAAAATTTTAGTTTTAGTTAAAGGAGCTCCAACAAAAACTTTTGACACCAATTCGATTTTTCCATTTTTAACATAAACTAATTCGAAAGAAGGAACATTAACCATAATATATTCTGTGTCGGTTAATAGCGTTGGATAAATCTCTTTGCAACGTTCCATGTTAAGGCTGATCTTTTTAATTTTTTCCTGTATCGATTCGTTCATGTCTTTAATGTTGGCTTCAGAAATAATGTAATTTGGTTTTAAACCATTACGTAGTTTATATTTCATTACGCCATCCATAAGTTCCTGATCATAAAAATCACTTTTCGAGTCATTTTGTAAATCTCCCATCACAAATAACCTATTTCTAATCTGAGCAACTGTAACTGATTTTGCATCAGGTCTAATATTTTTATAAGGAGTTTCTACAGTTATAGGTGTCCAGGTATTATCTTGTTCTATTTTTTTATATTTTTTGAGAACATCCTGAAGCTTGTTGTATTGATCAAATTTTACGACTTTATTTTTATCCATTATAGGTTTTGCCACTGTAGAAGAAGATAAAGTGTCGCCAGAAACTTTTTTCTTAGGCAACAACCATTCTGATCTTTTAACTGTTTCAATATCAACTCCATTAAAAGCCTTATTGGCATATATAATGTAAGCTGCACTCAATAACATATCAGAATCGGTTTTTGAAGGTTTTTCTGTAGTTTGTTTATTGAAAATCTGATCAATTTCATTTTTATACGGAAACTCAATTTGTATGCCTTCATAACCAGCGTTATTCAATTTTGAATACAATAAAAGTCCGTATTGCGTTATTTTTCCATTTTCATACCAGATAGTTCCGTACGATCTGTTTTTGTACAAAGAGATAACATCACTTTGATATTTTTTCAAGTCAGCATATCTTTTGAAAAAATCGGTTAAAAGTTCACTGTCTACTACATCATCATTTTTAGCAGAAGTGTAATTATTAGACAAAGTTTCCTTTTTGTTTAAATCATTTTTGTCAAGGCTATTAAAAGATGAAATAAAGAAACTTGTAACTAAAATTATGGCGATTGGATATAATGTTTTCATTTTATTTTAAATTTTTACGTTATTGCTTGAATAAGTAAGTTTTGGTAAAAATTTGGGGCTTTTCTACGATGTAAAATTACTTTAGGATGCTGGTAAACACGTTGTTAGATTATATTTTAATGTTGCGAAATTGCCATGTCTTGTAGGTTTATATATACTATATCAGTCAGGGACTCAAATTGTTACCCTATTCTATTAAAAAAAACTATTCTTTTTTTTGTTAACATAAAGCCAGGGAGAGAATCAAATATTAAAATAATTTGTAAATTGCTCCCTTAAAATTATCATATTCATAAAATGGAACAACAAATACCATATATTCCTAAAAATAAAGTAAGAATTGTTACTGCAGCTTCTCTTTTTGACGGACACGATGCCGCAATTAATATTATGCGTCGAATTATTCAGTCAACAGGCGTGGAGGTAATTCATTTAGGTCACGACAGAAGCGTTGAAGAAGTGGTAAATACCGCTATTCAGGAAGATGCAAATGCCATTGCAATGACATCATATCAGGGTGGGCATAATGAATACTTTAAATATATGTATGACTTGCTTCACGAAAAAGGAGCGGGACACATCAAGATTTTTGGTGGAGGTGGAGGAGTAATTCTGCCAAGCGAAATTTCTGAATTACATGAATATGGTATTACCAGAATTTATTCTCCGGATGATGGCCGTTCTTTAGGTTTGCAGGGAATGATTAATGATTTAGTACAACGTGCCGATTATCCAATAGGAGATAAATTAAATGGAGAAATTGACCATATCGAAAATAAAGTTCCAACAGCAATTGCACGTTTGATATCGGCTGCTGAAAATTTTCCGGAGATTGCAAAACCGGTTTTCGATCAGATTCATACTAATAATGCCAATTCTAAAATTCCGGTTCTTGGAATTACAGGAACTGGTGGTGCCGGAAAATCATCTTTGGTTGACGAGTTAGTTCGTCGATTTTTGATTGATTTCCCGGAAAAAACAATCGGATTGATTTCTGTCGATCCTTCCAAAAGAAAAACCGGAGGAGCACTTTTAGGAGACAGAATCCGTATGAATGCGATTAATAATCCTCGTGTTTATATGCGTTCATTGGCTACACGTCAGTCGAATTTGGCTTTATCTAAATATGTTGCCGAAGCGATTCAGGTTTTAAAAGCTGCAAAATACGATTTGATTATTCTTGAAACTTCAGGAATTGGGCAGTCTGATACCGAGATTATGGATCATTCTGACGTATCCTTATATGTAATGACACCAGAGTTTGGAGCTGCAACACAATTAGAGAAAATCGACATGCTTGATTTTGCTGATTTGGTGGCTTTGAATAAGTTTGATAAAAGAGGCGCTTTAGACGCGATCCGTGACGTTAAGAAACAATACCAGCGCAATCATAATTTATGGGATAAAAATCCGGATGAAATGCCAGTTTTCGGAACCATTGCTTCACAGTTTAATGATCCGGGAATGAACACGCTTTATAAAGCGATCATGGATAAAATTGTCGAAAAAACGGATTCAGATTTAAAATCGACTTTCGAAATTACGCGCGAAATGAGCGAGAAAATCTTCGTGATTCCGCCACACAGAACGCGTTATTTATCTGAAATTGCAGAGAGCAACAGAAGTTATGATGAAATCGCACTTTCGCAACAAAAAGTAGCACAGAAACTATACGGAATCTTCAAAACGATAGAATCCGTTTCTGGGAAAATTCCACAAATCAATAAAGCAGGAATCGATGATTCGACTGTTTTACCAAGCGGAATTCAGGAATACGACGAAAACAGAATCTTTTTAAACCTTTTACTAAATCAGTTTGATAAAGTAAAAATGGACTTAGATCCTTACAATTGGGAAATTATCCTGAATTGGGATGATAAAGTAAACAAATACAAAAATCCGGTTTACTCGTTTAAAGTTCGTGACAAAGAAATTAAAATTGCGACACATACAGAGAGTTTATCGCATTTGCAAATTCCAAAAATAGCTTTACCTAAATACGAAGCCTGGGGTGATATTTTACGTTGGAGTTTACAGGAAAATGTTCCTGGAGAATTTCCGTTCGCTTCAGGATTATATCCTTTTAAACGTGAAGGCGAAGATCCGTCAAGAATGTTTGCTGGAGAAGGCGGACCAGAAAGAACCAACAAGCGTTTTCATTATGTGAGCGCAGGATTGCCGGCAAAACGTCTTTCGACGGCTTTTGACAGTGTTACTTTATACGGAAATGATCCAGATTTACGTCCGGATATTTACGGAAAAATTGGAAATGCAGGAGTTTCGATTTGTTGTCTTGATGATGCTAAAAAACTGTATTCAGGTTTCGACCTAGTTCATGCTTTAACATCTGTAAGTATGACCATCAATGGACCGGCGCCAATGTTGCTAGGTTTCTTTATGAATGCGGCGATTGATCAACAATGTGAATATTACATCAAATCAAACGATTTAGAAAAAGAAGTTGAAGCTAAAATCAACAAAATATACAAAGAAAAAGGAACGGAACGCCCGAAATACCAAGGCGATTTGCCGGAAGGAAACAACGGTTTAGGATTAATGCTTTTGGGTGTTACCGGAGACGAAGTTTTGCCTTTGGATGTTTATAACGAAATTAAAGTCAAAACATTATCGCAAGTTCGTGGTACAGTTCAGGCCGATATTTTAAAAGAAGATCAGGCGCAAAACACTTGTATTTTCTCAACCGAATTTGCTTTGAGATTAATGGGAGACGTTCAGGAATATTTTATTACCAAAAACGTTCGTAATTTCTATTCTGTTTCGATTTCTGGTTATCATATTGCAGAGGCGGGAGCGAACCCAATTACGCAATTGGCTTTCACGCTTTCTAATGGTTTCACTTACGTGGAATATTATTTGAGCCGTGGAATGAGCATCAACGATTTTGGACCGAATTTATCGTTCTTTTTCTCGAATGGAGTAGATCCTGAATATTCAGTAATTGGTCGTGTGGCGCGTAAAATTTGGGCGAAAGCCATGAAAAATAAATACGGAGCCAATGAAAGAGCACAGATGTTGAAATACCATATTCAGACTTCCGGACGTTCATTACACGCTCAGGAAATTGATTTCAATGATATTAGAACGACTTTACAGGCTTTATATGCGATTTACGATAACTGTAATTCATTGCATACGAATGCTTACGATGAAGCTATTACAACACCAACAGAGGAGTCAGTACGTCGTGCCATGGCGATTCAGTTGATCATCAATAAAGAATTAGGTTTGGCGAAAAACGAAAACCCAATTCAGGGATCGTTTATTATCGAAGAACTAACAGATTTGGTAGAAGCAGCTGTTTTACAGGAATTTGACAGAATCACAGAAAGAGGTGGAGTTTTAGGTGCCATGGAAACCATGTACCAACGTTCTAAAATTCAGGAAGAAAGTTTGTATTACGAAACCTTAAAACACAACGGAGATTTCCCAATTGTGGGTGTAAATACGTTCTTGAGTTCAAAAGGTTCTCCAACGGTAATTCCGGCAGAAGTAATTCGCGCCACCGAAGAAGAAAAACAATATCAAATTACGATGCTGGATAACTTACACCAATTCCACGAAGCAAAAGTAAACGAGCATTTAAACAAACTACAGGAAGCAGCCATTAAAAACGAAAACTTATTCGATCATTTAATGGAAGCTACTAAGGTTTGTTCTTTGGGTCAGATTACTTCAGCTTTGTTTGAAGTGGGTGGGCAGTATAGAAGGAATATGTAGAATCTTTTGGATTTTATTTTATGGAAAAACCTCTCAGAAATGAGAGGTTTTTTTGTGGGGTAAATTAAATTTTAAAATTATTGTTTTCCATTAGAAAACTTATATTTTGAAATAGTTTTTTGTAATATTTTCCCCCGCTAGCGCGAGCGTCCCGCTCGTGCCCACAAAGTAATGCACGAGCGGGACGCTCGCGCCAGCCAATGGGATTTAGGTCAGGATATAAGAAATATGAGTACTCCAAGCGGAGTGAGTAAAAATATAACTAAAGGGAATGCCTCCGCTAGCGCGAGCGTCCCGCTCGTGCCCACAAAGTAATGCACGAGCGAGACGCTCGCGCCAGCCAATGGCGGCGTTTGCTTCAGGCTGAAAAAGATAAAATCGAATATTTAGAAAAGTTGCTCAAAGGAAAATAATTTCCTCCAGAAGTTTATTCATAAAAAGCATCAGCCACGGTTGGTGCTTTTCTATTTTAATGCAAATGTTTCAGAGCATTATTGTATATTTAAAATCAAATCGTGAAGTTATAATGAGTATTGTACTGGAAAATAAAGGAATCCAAACAGATTATTTTTATGTGCCGCCTTTTGTTTTACAAGAAGGTGAAGTTGTTGTTTTGTTTTTATATAATGGAGGTTATTATTATGATACAGAGGTATTTCTCAGGGATATTTTTTGCGGTAAAATCAAGCACGAAAATGTGATCCTGAATCGAAAAATGAGTTTTGTTGATTATTTTCGAAGATCATACTTTAGAGATACTTTTTTTCCTCTAACAGTTGGAAGATATCTTAAGAAAAATGCAGATCTTAAAAGTCCTTTTTCTAATAAAATATATGAAGATGAATGTATTAAAAAAGAAACCAAAATAGAGAAGTTGCCCGGAACTCTAAGAAAGCTTTTAAGTTTATATGTGACGCTTTCAAAAACAAAAGATATAGTATTTGACTTAGCAGGACTTGATCCGCAAGGAGCTGAGTTTACTTTTAAGATAGTAAAAGATGCAGTAAAAGAAGGAGGTTCAGCGATTCTGCTCGATCATTTTGAGGATATGAAAGATCATGCATCAAAATACATTGAGGTAGAATGGAATAAGGATATGTTACCTCCTCTAAAAGAATTTAAATTAAACTTATACAAAAAATAATTAGAGACTGCTTCGGTTTAAGGTTGATGGACAATATAGAAGTAACATGTGAATTTTACTATTTTATAGATTTAGAAAACCTCTCAGAAATGAGAGGTTTTTTTGTTTAAAAATTTAAGTAATAAAATATAAATCAACATTCATACTTGAGATTTCCAAGAGTATTTAAACTGCTTAGAGTTATAATAAAAAAGTTAGTATTAAAATGTCTGATATTAATGTTTTTTTAGTCTTTTGGTGTTAGGTGTTTGTTTTGTAGAGTGATAAATTGGTTTTAATTCTAGGATAAAATAAAATTGTATTTATGGAAATGGTAATAATAGATGATTTTAATATTATGTTATTTATATGGCAGATATTATGTCTTATATTTTGGATAGCAGTAATATATTTATTGTATAAAATTTATAAAAAAAATAAATAGATTTTAACTTAAAAAAATGGGAATGCACTTTCCCATTTTTGCTTTTACTTATTGCAATTAAAATGTTATTTCATTAGACTTTCTCCCGATTGCGCGAGCGTCCGCTCGTGCACGCAAAGTTTGGAATATAGAAAAAACATGCAATTTTTATTTTTTAATTATATAGAAAACCTCTCAGCAATGAGAGGTTTTTTCTATTTTAGTGTCATGAAAAATACCATCTATTCTATTCTGTTTCTTTTTGTTACGGTTTTTGGTTATACTCAGGATAAGGTATTACAAACGGGAGTTATTATAGATTCGATTAAAATTGCAAATACTCCAACAGAATCCTATGCAATATATTTTCCTAAAAAATATGATGGTAAAACCTCTTTGGCAGTGGTATTTATTTTTGAACCAGCCGGTAGAGGTAAAAAAGGAATAGCACCCTTTATTCTGGCTGCAGAAATGTATAATTATATTTTGGTATGCTCGAATACTTCAAGAAATGGATCAACCCAAACTAATGTTGCTATTGCCAATAGATTATTTGATGATGTATTGCAAACCTGTGCTATTGATAGTTCACAACTTTATATAGCAGGTTTTTCAGGTGGTGCAAGATTAGCAAGTTTTTTTGGGATATCAACTGGCGTTTTCCAGGGAGTTATTGCTTGTGGCGCTTCTTTTAATGGTATGGATAAGTTTATACCTCCTGCTAATAATTTCTCCTATCTAGGTATGATTGGAAATAAGGATATGAATTACCTGGAAATGATCGAAAATAAACATTGGCTGGATAACGCGAAGATTGTAAACACACTATTTATTTCGCATGAAAACCATGTCTGGCCTAAACAATCTGAAATGCTTCGGGCATTTGACTGGTTGGAAATTCAGGCCTATAGAAAAAACATAAGGCCAAAGAACGATACAATTCTTAAAAGAATTTACAATACCAATTTACGAATAGCCGATAGTTTAAAAGCGAATAAAGAAATGGTTCTTTCGGTAAATGCCTGTGAAAAGGGAATTACTTTTTTTAATACAAATGAAGACAATCTTCTAAGAGCTAAGATTGCCGAAATCAAAAAATCGAAAGAATATAAAGATGAAATAGGAAAAATGGAGAAGATAAAGGTTTTGGAAAATGAACTTTTAGATAAACTATCGCTTCGCTTTGACCAGGAATTAAAATCGGCAAAGAGTACTAGTAACTTTAAGTTTTGGAAATCTGAAATTAAGAATCTGAAAGTTATGAAATTAGATGACAAAAATCCTTTAGCCCAAAATATGGCGATTAGGGTATTAGATTGGTTTCAGGTTTCGGTTTATGAAACTGGGCAGGAATATAAAAGAAACCAGCAAAATGACAAATTTACTTATTGCGAAGAATTGTATAAAATTGTTACTGAAACAAACTAAGATAAAAAACTCCTTCTGAACTACCGTTTGGACATAAATATTGCAAATCAATTTTAAACACAAATTTCACCGATTTGCATCAATTTTAATAGTTGGCGTAGTTTATGAAATTAATTTCGCAACCGAAAATTAGTGCCAATTAGTGGAATTAGTGTTTGTTTTATACTTGTGTGCAGACGTTAGCGTTCTGAGAGCTGTTTTTTACAGACATAAAAACATGTCAATATTGTAGATTGTTTATTTCTTCTTAGGTAGTATTTTAGATTTTCGTTTTAGACTTTCAATCAGCGCATCGGCTTTTTCATTTTGAGAAATAAATCGCAAAGATTCTGCATAACGGTAATAATACATCGGTTCAAGATCGTATGTCATAGCAAACAACTCGCCATACCATTTTGCTGCTTTATCCAGATTACAAATTGCATACGATGAATTTCCAAGTTTCTGAAACAGATCTATGGACTTATAACCTTTTGCGGCAACTTTTTCATAAGTTTTTGTTACATCAACATAAGCGTATTTCTCGCCTATTTTATCGGTTACGTAGTTTTCATTTTGAGCAGAAAGCTCTAAACAAAAAATAGTTAAGAGTAATAAAATGGCCTGTTTTTTTTTCATGCGCCTATGAGATTATAAATAACGTAGTGGTACAAATGTATTTAAAACTATTGATGTTTTATTTGTTTAACGGTTAAACGTGAATTTAACTATCATAATAACAGTTTGTTATGATGGTAATAACAAAACGTAAAAATCGTATTATATTGTGTAGGTAAAATAAAATAACAAAAAAAAAGCAGCTCCTGGAACGAGCTGCTTTTAACTTTTTGGGCAAAAAGAGTGATTAACGACGAAATGCAGGACTTTCGTTTACAGATTCATCTAATGCAATTTTCTTTACTTTCTTAGCTACAACTTTTATTTCATGTTTAGCAACTTTACCGCTTTCTTTTACTTCTAAAACGTAAGTTCCGGCTGGAAAACCTTCTAAACTTATTGTTTTTGAAATTTCTAATTTGTCTGCAGCAGAATCTCCACTGTATACCAAATTATTACTTTCATCATAAATAGAAAAAATTGATTTTTCTACGGTGTTTAAAGTAAAACTAACTACTTTTCCGTTTCCGGTAATTATATTTAAAATATAATCTCCTTTTCCATCAATTGCGTAGGTAAAAATTGTTGTTAGAAATAAGGCAACAACTAAGCCCATTTGGGTAAATTTTGTCATGTCTTTTTTAATTGTTTTTAAATTGTTTAATACTAAATAGTGGAACGGTAAAACTAGCAAAAAAATTTAATTTTGTGCAAAAAAATACCGTTTTCAAACGGATAAGTTGCTGAATTAAAGATGTTTCTATGTTTTTCTTAAACTATGTACGTAAAAACCTAAAGATTGGATGTTTTTTTGCTGCTTTTTTTAAAAGTGTAAAAACCAGACTTTTAAAATTATTAAGAATAGTTTTTCAAAAATATCAGAGAAAGGAATTTTTCTAAAAATAAGGCACAAAAAAACAGCTCAATAACCACAAAGAGCTGTTTTAAAACAATTACGTTTTTATTTTTCTAACTATCTAACCTCATTTTTATACTTTATAATAGTATAACTTTTTAGCGTGTTGCAACGCTTGTATTTTTGTTGTAGAAACCTGCTTTGTAAACTGATGAAACTGCTTTTTTTGATAAAACAGAAGTTTCATCAGTAATAATAATTTCATGTTTTACTTTTTTTACATTATCTTCAACTTCCAGATAGTAAGTTCCTTCCGGAAATTCTTCTAAGCTAAAAGTTCTCAAAATTCCATCTTTACCTGAAGCATTTTCAGAATAAATTAGATTACCATCTTTGTCATAAATAGCCAAGCTTGCCTTTTTCACCTGATTAAGGGCAAATGTGATCAGCTTTCCATTTGTTTTTAAAACATGAAGGTTAAAATCTTCATTCCCGTCGATTGCATAAGTACTCATTCCTGTGAAAAGCACCGCACATACTAAACTTAATTTTAAAATCTTTTTCATGGCATTAGTTTTTAAATTAATAGTTCTAATTCTCTGATGCTAAATTACTTAAGTTGTAGGGTTTTTTACACAACTCTATTCTCCAATTTAGATGCTGTATTCTCATTTACGAAACCGTTATAGGTTAAAAATTGAATTATTTTTATCGTTTTAGTTAATTCACTTATTATTTTTTAATGTTTTTCCTTCTTTAACTAAATGTAAAATCTTCTGTATTTCTTACAAAAAGTTACTTTAAAATTAACCGCAAGGAATGCCAGGTTTTTATATTTCAAGCTTTATAAAAACGAAAAAGTTTGCAAAGCTTTATCAATAAAACTTTGCGAACTTTGCATAATTCTTTGCGAACTTTGCGTTAAGTAGGAAACAAAAAAAACAGCTCAATAACCACAAAGAGCTGTTTATAAACAATCACGTTTTTACTTTACTAACTATCTAACCTCATTTTTATACTTTATGAGAGTATAAACTTTTTTAGCGTACTGCTACGCTTGTATTTTTTGCAGCATCTTTATATACTGATGAAATTGCTTTTGATGATAAAACCGAAGCATCATCAGTAATTGTAATTTCATGTCTCACTTTTTTCACACTGTCTTCTACTTCTAAGATGTAAGTTCCTTCTGGAAATTCTTCGAAGCTGAAAGTTCTTAAGATTCCATCTTTACCAGAAGCATTTTCAGAATATAGTACAGAACCATCTTTGTCATAAATAGTTAGAGTTGCTTTCTTAACCTGGTTAAGTGCAAAAGTCACTAGTTTTCCATTTCCTTTTAATACATGAAGGTTAAAATCTTCATTCCCGTCAATTGCATAAGTACTCATTCCTGTGAAAAGCACTGCACATACTAAACTCAATTTTAAAATCTTTTTCATGGCATTAGTTTTTTAATTAATAGTTCTAATTCTCTGATGCTAAATTACTTCTCATTTACGTTTTTCAGCACAACTCTATTTTCCAATTTCGATGCTGTATTCTCATTTACGAAACCGTTATAGGTTAAAATTTGAATTATTTTTAGCGTTTTAGCAAAATAGCCTATTATTTTTCAACGTTTTGTAGTGTTTAATAAAATGTAAAATTATCTGTATTTCTTACAAAAAGGTTGGCTTTGAGATTTAACTGCAAAGTGCGCAAGGTTTTTTTTATATACCGGATTTTATACAAACGAAAAGTTCGCAAAGCTTTATCAATAAAACTTTGCGAACTTTGAGTAACTCTTTGCGAACTTTGCGGTTAAGTACGAAACAAAAAAAAACAGCTCAATAACCACAAAGAGCTGTTTTTAAAACTTTTCAGTTTTTAAACTTTACTAACTATCTAACCTCATTTTTATACTTTATGAGAGTATAAACTTTTTTAGCGTACTGCTACGCTTGTATTTTTTGCAGAAGAATCTGCTTTATAAACTGATGAAACTGCTTTTGATGATAAAAATGAAGAATCATCAGTAACTGTAATTTCATGTTTTACTTTTTTTGAATTGTCTTCAACTTCTAAGATATAAGTTCCAGCTGGAAATTCTTCGAAGCTAAAAGTTCTTAAAATTCCATCTTGACCTGTAGCTTTTTCAAAATAAAGTACAGAACCATCTTTATCATATATAGTTAAACTTGCTTTTTTAACCTGGTTAAGAGCAAAAGTTACTGTTTTACCGTTTCCGTTTCCTTTTAATACATGAAGGTTTAAATCGTCATTACCATCAATTGCATAAGTGCTCATTCCTGTAAAAAGTACTGCACATACTAAACTTAATTTTAAAATCTTTTTCATAATCATTATTGCTTTAAATTATTAGTTCCTTTTTCTGATGCTAAATTACTTCAGTGGTTGCTTTTTTTTCACAACTCTATTTGCCGATTTATGTGCTATATTCTCATTTACGAAACCGTTATAGGTTAAAATTTGAATTATTAGAGGTGTTTTGGTTAATTCGGTCGTTATTTTTCAATGATTTTTTATTTTTTAACATTTTTCAAATATTCTAACATTCTTACAAAAATGCTTTATACATATAAAAACAGGAGATTAAATACGATATATTGAAAAAATCTGTCATAAAAATACGGGTCTGAAAAAAAATAGCGAAATCAGCACTTTTTTGACTTACAAGCAGAGTAGGAAATCGTGATAAATTCTCAGTTGCGAAACCGTTATAGGTTAAAATATGAATTATTTTAGGTATTTTTGTTAAATTTGCTATTATAATTTAAAGATATTATCATGAAGACTATAGCCCCAGCTCTTGAAGTGATATCAAACTCATACGGAAGTTCTTTTACCTACACTAAACACGCCGAAAAGACCAATAGTAAAGCTCATTTATGGCATTATCATCCCGAAATTGAGTTGGTTTATATTAACGGTGGGGCAGGAAAAAGACAGATAGGAAGCCATGTTTCTTATTATACGAATGGTAGTTTGATGCTGATAGGTGCTAATTTACCTCATTGCGGTTTTACCAATGAGTTGACAGGAAATATAAATGAAACTGTTATTCATATTAAACCTGAATTTTTAGGGAATGACTTTTTTGTAGCTCCGGAGATGCGAAGAGTTCAAAATATTTTGACACAGTCTAAAGGAGGAATTGCTTTTGGAGGTAAAACTAAAAAGCAAATTGGAGAGAAAATTGAAAAGATGGAAAACCAGCTTCCGTTTCAACGTTTGCTAACTCTTTTAAGTATTTTAGATGAACTTGAAGCATCAGAAGAATACACGGTTCTTAATGCAGATGGTTTCTCACTAGAATTGAACACGCAGGATAATGACCGAATGAAAATGATTTTTAATTTTGTGAAAGATCATTTTCAGGAATCAATTGCTATCGATGAAGTTTCTAGCATGGTTAGTATGACGACACCATCATTTTGCAGGTATTTCAAGAAAATTTCGAATAAAACATTTACTGAATTTGTCAATGAATATCGTTTGGTGCATGCTTCTAAACTTTTGGCAGAGAAACCAATTAGTATTAATGAGGTTTGTTACGAAAGTGGTTTCAATAATTTCAGCCATTTTAGTAAATCATTTAAACAATATACTGGTGTAAGTGCGTCGCAATACCGTCACGAACACAAGATTATAATTAGTTAAGCCATTCTTTTATAAGGTTAAAAAACATATATTTACGTTGTTATTAGTTGCGAATTGTACTAATAATATCGTAAATATTTGCTTTTAATATAACCACCAAATTTATAACTGAATGAATTTATTTAAAAAACCTGCCGTATTTCTTATCATTGGAATTACCTTTTTAAGCTGCACCAAAAAAGAAGCAGCATTTTCAGATCCGTTAATTACGAATCGTGATACTACAATTAGTCCGGCAACGGATTTTTTTAATTATGCCAATAATGGCTGGTTTAAAAAACATCCAATTGCAAATACAGACAGTAGTAATGGTATCATGAGAAATGTTGTTGATACAATCAACGCACAAATTAAAAGTATTTGCGAAAAAGCAGCAAAAGATGAATCTGCCGTCAAAGGAAGCAACAAGCAAAAAATTGGTGATTTTTATGCTTCAGGAATGGATACTGTTGCCATTGAAAAAGCAGGTTTGTCTCCACTAAATTCCGAAATCCAAAAAATAAATGAAATTACCAATGTGGATGGCATTGTAAATACAATTGCCCATCTACATACGGTAGGATTAACTCCGGTTTTTTCATTTGATGTTTATCAGGATGATAAAATAAGTACAAAATATGCATTGTACTTTTCACAAGATGGTCTTGGTATGGGACAGCGGGATTTTTACCTCGAATCAGATAAAAGAAACACAGAAATAAGAACAGCTTATACATCACATCTTAAAACGATGATGCGATTTATGGGAGAAGATGAATCGGTTGCGGGAAAAAGCGCAGCAACTGTTCTAAAATTGGAAACTGAATTAGCAAAATCATCGAGAAAATTAGAATTGCTTCGTGATCCTGCAAAGAACTACAACAAACTTACAGTTGATCAGTTTAATGCACTTACACCAAATATTGACTGGAAAAAAGTGCTTCCTATTTTAGGAATAGCAAAAGCTGATACTGTTATTGTTGGTCAGCCGGAATTTTTTAAGGCATTTAACAGCACTTTAAAAAATTACACAATCGAGGAATGGAAGACCTATTTAAAATGGAATCTCATCAATTCTTATGCGCCATATTTAAATGCCGCAATAGAAAAAGAGAATTTCAAATTTTATTCTACTGTAATGATTGGTGTCTCAACTCAAAAGCCTCGATGGAAAAGAGTAGTGGGAAAAACAGATCAGTATCTGGGAGAATTGGTTGGTCAGGTTTATGTTACTGATTATATGCCAAAAGGTGTGAAAGAAAAACTATTGGAAGTTGGTAATAATATTCGCGATGTATTCGCTTCTCACATCAAAAAATTAGATTGGATGAGTGAAGCCACTAAGCAAAAGGCATTGCATAAACTGAGTAAAATTGTAATGAAATTAGGCTATCCTGATAAATGGAAAGACATGAGTTCCTTAGTAATAGACAGAAAATCGTATTGTAGAAATGTAATGCAAACCAAAATTTGGGAATATAAATATATGATTAACAAATTTGGCAAACCTGTTGACAGAAACGAATGGATCATGCAGCCACAAACGTATAATGCCTATTATAATCCGAGTAATAATGAAATTGTTATTCCGGCTTGTAATATTATAGTGCCAGGTTATGAAGGTCGTTTACCAGACGATGCTATATTATATGGTGTAATTGGTGGTTCTTTCTTCGGACATGAAATTACACACGGATTTGATGATCAGGGAAGTCAATATGATGAAAAAGGAAATCTGAATAATTGGTGGACAGCAGAAGATTTGAAAAAATTTAAAGCTAAAACCAAATTGATTGTTTCGCAATACAATAAATTTACAATTCTTGGTAAAAATGTAAACGGAGAAGCTACTCAGGGTGAAAATATTGCCGATTTAGGTGGAGTGGTTATGGGCTACGAAGCGTTTCAAAAAACCGAGCAATATAAAAAGAATGAAAAAATAAGTGGACTAACTCCTGATCAGCGTTATTTTCTGGCGTATGCTTATTCGTGGATGGTAAACAGAAGAGATGAATCAAAAATTAATCTAATTACAACCGATGTCCATTCTCCGGAACAATTTAGAGTAAACGGACCAGTAAGTAATATTCCTGAATTTTACAAAGCATTCAATGTCAAAGAGGGAGATAAAATGTATCAGCCAGATAATTTGCGTGTCACAATCTGGTAGAAAAATAAATATTCATAAAGTAAAAACCATTCGTGACAGCGAATGGTTTTTTATTGCCACAGATTTTAACTGTTTTTTGCCATGAATTTCATTAATTAATTTTAGTATCGTCTGAGATAAAAAAGATACAGATTTGAAATGATTGTAAAGATTAAGTAAAACAATTTAATTCGTGAAAATTCGTGGAAACCTTTAATAATCTATATAATCATTTTTATCTGTGGCAAAAAAAATATAGGTAATAGTACCAATAAAAAACGGGTCGGATTTTTCATATAATTTATTCGGAAAAAAGTATATTTACAATCCCTAATCAAAAAAAGATCAATATGAAAAACCTTAAAATTTTAGTATTTACAGCTTTTTTGTGTATCTCGTCTCTGAGTTATGCGGCAAAAGTTGATACTTTACAAATTGCCAGTACAGCGATGAGCAAAACCTACAAAGCTGCAGTTGTATTGCCAAATTCTTATGCAAAAAGCAAATCGGCATTTCCTGTTATGTATTTGCTTCACGGTGCTTATGGGCATTTTAGTGATTGGTTGAAAAACACACCCAATAAAAAATTAGTTCAGGGATTATCTGATCAATACAATATAATTATTGTAATGCCTGAAGGCGAGACTTTTAGTTTTTATCTGGATAGTCCGGTAAATAAAGAAAGTCAGTTTGAGACATTCATTACACAAGAAGTTATTCAGAAAGTAGATAAAACATACAGAACAATTAGCAATAGAAACGGAAGAGTAATTACCGGCCTTTCGATGGGTGGACACGGTGCACTTTATTTATCAGCCAAGCATCCGGATTTATTTTGTGCGGCCGGAAGCATGAGCGGAGCAGTAGATATGAGTACAATGTTAAATCGCGAATCATCAGCCCAGGTTGTCAAATTAATGCAGCCTGTTTTTGGAGATAAAAGCGACAGCTCAGAAATGTATGCAAAATATGCTGTTATGAATATGCTAGATAGAATAAAGGAAAATAAATTGCCTTTAATTATCGATTGTGGTGTTGATGATTTTTTAATAGAGCCAAATCGTGAATTGCACCGAAGATTAGTTTATAATAAAGTAGAACACGATTATACGGAACGCCCAGGAGCGCATACATGGGATTATTGGGAGAACTCGCTTCCGTATCATGCCTTATTTTTTAATAAAATACTCCTTAAAAATCAGCTTGTTGCTAAAAAATAATTATTTTTTTTGCAAAGAGAAGACCAAATTATTTTTTTGGTTTGGTTTTTGGGAGTACCTTTATATATAAAACCTTTAAAAATAAAATTGTTATGAAAAAGATACTTACCCTTTTTGCACTTGTTGGATTAATTGTATTTTCAAGCTGTGAAGGACCAGAAGGGCCTCCGGGACAAGATGGATTACTGGCAGAAGCTTTTGAAATTAAAAATGTTAATTTGACTAGAATTACAAATACTCATTATGAGTATGCTAATAACTTTAAACCATTTGTTGGAGGTAATTTGTTTGATGATGAAACTGTTTTAATCTATAGATTAACAGATTTAACTAACTCAGGTGCTCCAGTCTGGCAGCTAATACCAAAAACAACTAATTATGACAATGGAGATGTTGCTGATTATTTCTTTGATTTTAGTAAAGAGGATTTTGTGATTTCAGTTATAGCTTCTTTTAATTTGGCTACACAAACAGATTTGATAAATAATCAAACTTACAGAGTTGTAATTATTCCTTCGGCTTTAGCTAAATCAGTTACTAATAAGAATAATTATTTAGAAGTGATGAACACTTTGAAATTAAATGAAAGTGAAATAAAAACAGTTAAGTTCTAATCTTAGAAATAAGTAATAAAAAAAGGAGATCATTTGATCTCCTTTTTTTTATTACTATATGTTCCGAAAAATTAATCCAGATCTAAATCTGTAAGTTCTTTCTCTTTTCCAAATTTAAGAGAAACCAAAATCCCCACTAAAAGCGAAAGTGCAATAAATCCTAATGAAGCCCATTCAGGAACAATAAAGAAATCGTGTAGAAGCATTTTTAATCCAACAAAGGCTAAAATAGCAACTAAGCTGTATTCTAAATAGCTGAATTTTGCCAGCATATTGGCAAGGAAAAAGTACATAGAACGTAATCCAAGAATCGCAAAAATATTAGAACTAAAAACTAAAAACGGATCAGAAGTAATTGCCAGAATTGCCGGAACACTGTCTACAGCAAAAAGCACATCCATAACCTCAATAACAATTAAAGCTACAAATAAAGGCGTTGCGGCTCTTTTTGCAGTTTTGGTTGAAATGAAAAAATTCTCTCCATCCATTTCAGCTGTAATCGGAATAACTTTTCCTAATGCTTTGTATACGAAAGAATCTTTTGGATGAAAATCTTCATCTTCGCCAGAAAACAACATTTTTACAGCGGTAAAAAGAAGGAATAAACCAAATATATAAGTAGTCCAGGTGAATTTATTGATTAACATTACTCCAAAGAAAATCATTAAACCACGGAAAACGATTGCTCCTAAAATTCCCCAGAATAAAACGCGATGCTGGTATTTTTGCGGAATCTTAAACGAAGCAAAAATAATAGCGATCACAAATATATTATCAACACTCAATGAAAGTTCAATTAAATAACCTGTGATAAACTTCATGGAAGCAACAGCAGGTTTCAATTGATCCGGATTTGCGATATAATCTGTAGTATATAGCCAATAAATAACTCCTGAAAATGCAAATGATAGTGTCACCCAAATCAAGGTCCATTTACTTGCTTCTTTGGTACTTATAATGTGAGGTGTTTTGTTAAAAACGCCCAAATCTAAAGCAAGAATAATTATGACGGCTAATAAAAATAAAATCCAGACCATTATGATATTTTTTAAATGATTTACAAAGATAAGTTTTGCAGTTTAACTTAAAAATTAAATTATTAGAAAATTACCTTCAAAATTTAGAAACCTAACAGGTTTTAAAAACCTGTTAGGTTTGAGTTAGTCATAATATTATTATATAAAAAAAGTGCCATCAATAAAGATGGCACTTTGAATATAATTTGAGCTTTGAATTATATCGCTGATTTTACAGTTTTGATAATTCTAGCAGCAATTTTGTATGGATCACCGTTTGAAGCTGGTCTTCTGTCTTCAAGATATCCTTTCCATCCTTTTTGAACGGTATATAAAGGAATTCTGATTGAAGCTCCTCTATCAGATACTCCATAAGAGAAATCGTGAATAGAAGCAGTTTCATGTTTACCAGTTAAACGTTGGTCGTTGTAAGCTCCGTAAACTGCAATGTGTTCTGCAACAACAGGACGGAAAGCTTCGCATATTTTTTCGTAAGTTTCTTTAGAACCACATGTTCTTAAGATCTCGTTAGAGAAGTTAGCATGCATACCAGAACCATTCCAGTCTGTATCACCAAGTGGTTTTGGGTGATATTCTATATAGTAACCATATTTTTCAGTCAAACGATCTAATAAGTAACGAGCAACCCAAATTTCGTCTCCGGCTTTTTTAGCACCTTTAGCGAATAATTGGAATTCCCATTGTCCGCAAGCAACCTCTTGGTTAATACCCTCAAAGTTAAGTCCGGCAGCGATACATAAGTCAGCATGTTCTTCTACTAATTTTCTTCCGTGAGTGTTTTTTCCACCTACAGAGCAGTAGTACATACCTTGTGGAGCAGGATATCCTCCAACAGGGAAACCTAATGGCAATAAAGTTTTAGTATCCATGATGAAATATTCTTGTTCGAAACCAAACCAAAAATCATCATTATCATCATCAATTGTAGCTCTACCGTTAGAAGGATGTGGTGTTCCGTCAGCATACATAACTTCTGACATTACAATGTAACCGTTGATACGAGTTGGATCTGGGTAAATCGCAACAGGAACCAATAGACAGTCTGAAGATCCACCTTCAGCTTGTTTTGTTGACGAACCATCAAATGACCAATTTCCAAGTTCTTCTAATGTTCCTTTGAAATTTTCGTGCTCTTCAACTTTAGTTTTACTTCTAAGATTTTGAGTTGGTTCATATCCATCTAACCAAATGTACTCTAACTTAATTTTAGCCATAATAATATAAATTTATTTTTTTGTTTTTTTCGCTGGGTCAAATATAGATTTATTTTTTTAGTCCTAAAAATTAGGGGGCTATTTTGTTTTACGGACTATTATTTTTTAGAGAAGCGCAATTTAGATGGGGGTATATTTTTAAAAAAGCAATTTTTAACACTATAAAAAAATAAATTCGTAATAATTACGGAAGTTTTTTGAATTTATGAGTTAAGGAATTATGAAAAAATGTTTATTTAATGAATAATACCGGGGTATTTTGTTACATTTCTTTAAAATGAATTAATTATTCTTTGAAAAAACGACCTTCTATTGAAATATTACCACATAAATTTCTAAAATATATCTTTTAAACAGGCTGTTTTATTGTTTATATTTGTTCCTCTTTTTTTAATGAAAATTAGTACGAATCTTTAAACTTATATACATGTCAACATTACGTTTCCAAGCTTTAAAAGAAGCTTCTACAAGAAAGCCAGTACATTTTGAAGAAATTGATAGAAAGTCTAACATTTTTGGTTCAAATGTATTTAATGAGAAAGCAATGAAGCAGTACTTAACTTCAGATGCTTTAAAAGGAGTTAGAGATGCCATCCAGCACGGAACTAAAATAGACAGAAAATTGGCAGATTATATCGCCATGGGAATGAAAGAATGGGCTTTGGCCAAAGGTGTTACACATTATACGCACTGGTTTCAGCCACTTACAGGAACAACAGCAGAAAAACATGATGCTTTTTTTGAAACATCTTATGACGGAAGTGATCCTGTAGAAAAATTTGGCGGAGCACAATTGGTTCAACAGGAGCCTGATGCATCAAGTTTCCCAAATGGCGGAATCAGAAATACTTTTGAAGCCAGAGGTTATACGGCCTGGGATCCAACATCTCCAGCGTTTATATATGGTACAACTTTATGTATTCCAACCGTTTTTATTGCTTACACAGGCGAAGCTTTAGATAATAAAATTCCGTTATTAAGAGCATTATCTGCAATGGATGAAGCAGCGACGGAAGTATGTCGCTATTTTGATAAAAATGTAAAAAAGGTAACCGCAACTTTGGGTTGGGAACAAGAATACTTTCTTATTGATAAAGCCTTGGCTAATTCGCGTCCGGATTTAATGATGACAGGAAGAACCTTATTAGGACACACCTCTGCAAAAGGACAACAATTAGATGATCATTATTTTGGATCTATTCCTACTCGTGCTCTAACATATATGAGAGATTTAGAGCAGGAATGTATGTTATTGGGAATCCCGGTGAAAACACGTCATAATGAGGTAGCACCAAACCAATTTGAGTTAGCTCCCATTTTTGAAGAAACAAATCTTGCTGTAGATCATAATTCCTTATTAATGGATGTGATGCAAAGAGTAGCAGAACGTCATGATTTTAAAGTGTTATTCCACGAAAAGCCTTTTAAAGGTGTAAACGGTTCAGGAAAACACAACAACTGGTCACTGGCAACCGATACTGGAGTTAATTTATTGAGTCCGAGTAAAACACCAATGAGTAATTTACAATTCTTGACTTTCTTTATTAATACCATTAAAGCGGTTAACGATTACGAAACTTTGTTAAGAGCTTCTATCGCAACAGCAAGTAATGATCACAGGTTAGGAGCCAATGAGGCGCCGCCGGCTATTATTTCTGTTTTTATTGGAGCACAATTAACTAAGGTTTTATCAGAATTAGAAAGTGTAACAACAGGAAAATTATCTCCTGAAGAAAAAACCGATTTAAAACTGAATGTTGTGGGGAAAATTCCGGACGTTCTTTTAGACAATACAGACAGAAACAGAACTTCGCCTTTTGCTTTTACAGGAAATAAATTTGAGTTCAGAGCGGTTGGTTCCAATGCAAACTGTTCTAATGCAATGACTACTTTAAACGCAATTGTCGCTAAACAATTGAAAGATTTTAAAATAGAAGTTGATAATTTGATTGACTCTAAAGACATGAAAAAAGATGACGCCATCTTTAATGTTTTGAGAGAATATATCAAACAATCTAAAAAAATACTTTTTGAAGGTGACGGTTATAGCGATGCCTGGGAAAAAGAAGCAGCGAAAAGAGGTTTGAGTAATTTTAAAACTACACCTGAAGCTATTAAAGCGAAAGTTTCTAAACAAGCATTGGATTTATTCGCCGAAATGGGAATTCTAAATCATGTTGAAGCTGAAGCGCGTTATGAGATAGAATTAGAGGAATATACGAAGAAGATTCAGATTGAGGGAAGAGTTTTAGGAGACATTGCCAGAAATCATGTTATTCCGACAGCGATTCGTTACCAAAATACATTAATCGAAAACGTAAAAGGTTTAAAAGAAATCTTCGGAAAAGAATTCGAAACCATTGCCAAAGAGCAAATTGTTTTGATTAAAGAAATTTCAGGTCATATTGAAGGAATCAATTCTAAAGTATTGGCGATGACAAATGAAAGAAAGAAAGCCAATCAATTGACTGATGCTCAAAAAATGGCAGAAGTTTACTGTAATAATGTAAAACCTTATTTTGAAGATATTCGTAATCACTGCGATAAATTAGAATTATTAGTTGACGACGAAAGCTGGACATTAACTAAATACAGAGAATTGTTATTTACAAAGTAACATTTACAAAACATTCAATTAAAGCCTGTCTCAAAAAGACGGGCTTTTTTTGTGATTATGTTAAAATAAGCGTTCTGCTGTACCAATTTTAACAATTGTTTGGCTTTAAATGTAAGGAAATTGTAAGAAGTAGTTTTTTTCTTACTATCAAAAAAAACGAAACAAGCAGTTCATCGAGATAGTTTCACATTTCATCGAAAAGACATTAAGATCTTGTAAAATAGGTATTTATACCTGATTCGAATTTCGATAAGTTTTCTAATTTTGAATATGAAATTGAGAAAATAAGGAAAGATTTTTATTTTCAAATGATAATTAAGGCCCCAGCTTTTTCCCCAAATTGCGAACCTACATAATAACTTGTATTAATAACCAATTAAATATATTTATTATGAAAAAAGTAATTTTGAGCATCTCCGCGATGCTGTTTGTAGGTGTAGCTTTGGCACAAAACACTAGTAATGTAGACCAAACAGGTTTATTAAATGGAGCATTAGTGGTTCAGGTTGGATCAAATGATTCAGATGTTAACCAAGACGGTTTTTTCAATTCAGCAACTGTTCTTCAAATAGGTGTTGATAATGAATCAACTATTGATCAATTAGGTATTGCAAACTCTGCTTCAGTTACACAAATTGGATGGGGAAATACTTCTGATATTGACCAAGGTCCACTATTAGGAAATAGTGCTACAGTTTTTCAATTTGGAATTGGCAATGATGCTGATCTAACACAAATCGGATTCTTTAATAGTTCTAGTGCAACTCAGGTAGGTTGGGGCAACGATGCTACTGCTTATCAATTTGGTTGGGGCAACGAATCTGAAACTTATCAAGAAGGATTATTCAATTCAGCTTCAACACTTCAAATTGGAATTGGAAACTCTTCTAGTATCGATCAATACGGAGTTGCTAACAATGCTTTGACAGCACAATTAGGATGGGGAAATGTTAGTACAGTTACTCAGTCTGGGTTCTTAAATAACAGCGTAGTGCTACAGGCAAACTAAAAAAAAACCAAGGAAAGGAAGAACTAGATATATCAGTTCTTCCTTTTTTTATTATTAAAAAAATTATGAAAGGTATTGTTATAATCATTTTATTTCTAAGTATTGGAAATATGTTCTCGCAATCTATTGATGGGAATGTAAATGATTATGTTTTAGCCTCAAATGAAATAAACAGCCGCAATCAAAACCAGAATACAAATCAATATATTATAAGTCATAATATAGTCAAAATTGCACAAATTGGAAATTATAATCAAGCCAATTTGACGATTATTAGCCCTAACGCCTATGTAACTGCACAGCAAACGGGTAATAATAACTACATGAATGTCTACAAAAATGCAGACGAAATAAACCAATCCTATATACAGTCAGGTAATAATAATTATATAAGTGATGTTTCATTGTATTCGCGTAATGCAGAATCAATGAAGATCAATCAGGAAGGCAATAATTTAACGGTTTTCAGCTCAGGATCAAATTCAATATCAAAGGATATGATCATTAATCAATCTGGAAATTCAGGAATAATATACGTATTCAATCGCTAAGATTATGAAAAAGTATTTAAACATAATTGTTGTATGTTTTTTTGTTTTTTTTTCTGAAAATGGTTTTTCGCAAGCCGTCTACAAAGAGGTAAAAGCGAAAATTGAAGTTAAAGAAGTAGAGAATTTATTATTAATAACCGGAACTGTAGAAAATTTAAAATCAGAGTTTAAGAATATTTCATACAAACTGAGTGTATTCAAAAAAAACAAATCAAATTCAAATAAATCAACTAATGCGCAAGATGGCAGAGTAACATTAGAACCCATTCAAAAAGTTGAATTGTCTAAAACGCAGGTCAATTATTCAAAAACGGATGAAGTTATAATAATGCTGTTGATTTACGATGAAAGTAATGCCATAATAGGTAAAGACCGAATTGTTTTTGGAGAAGAAACAGAATCAAACGAAGGGAAATCTGTCCCTGTTGACGGAATCGAAATGATTGGTATTGTGGCTAATGATACTAAGACGAAACTGGGAAATGATTACTATGATATGTTTTATGCTCAATATTCTAAACTAAAAATTCATACTTCTAAAATTGTAACCGTTCAGGAAGAATTGACTTTTGGACGTACAACAAAAATTACAATTTTAGTCGATAGTGATATTATAGAGGAGTTTATTTCACGTCCTGACGAAGATTTTTTAAAATACATGGCTGAATCAGCCTCATCAAAGTTATTCAAGTATTTTAAAGACCTCGAAAAGCAAAATAAAATAATTACTCAATATTGAAATTCAAATTGAGTATATTTTTTCGGTAAGAAGTTTTACTATTTTAATTTTTTAAATAAAGATATCTATATGAAAACTATAGCGTTACTCGTTTGCCTATTTGGTTTTAGCACAATATCATTATCGCAAAACCTTACTTATAAAGCTGCAAATCCAAATTTTGGAGGAGATACTTTCAATTATCCGTGGCTCCTTAGCTCAGCTCAGGCACAGAATGATTACAAGGATACTTCGAATACAGGCTATAAGCAACAAACAGATTTAGAGCGTTTTAAAAGCAATTTGAATAATCAATTGCTAAATAGACTCTCAAATTCATTGTTTGGTGATCAATTTGGAAACGGTACAGGAAGCACTGGTACAGGAACAGGAACAGGCACAGGAACCGGCACAGGCACAGGAACCGGCAACGGCACACTTACACCGGGAACGTATGTTTTTGGAAGTTTATCAGTTGATATCTACCATTCTAATTTAGGATTGGTGGTTGATGTACTTGATACAGACACAGGTGAGCAAACACAAGTAATTTTACCAGGTCAATAGATTTGATGTTTTATAGTAGTTAGGTTCATGTATTATTGTAAATAATTTAGAATTATGAATAAAAGTCCCCTTTTTCTATTATTAGTAACTTTCCTTTTTACAGGATGTGGAGCTTATTTCAATCAGCCTGTTGGGGTGCAGAAAGCGGTATATGGAGAACATACTCCTGCAACCACAGCATTGGTAGAAATGCCAAAACCCAAAGAACAGGTAGTCGTAGGTGTTTATAAATTTAAAGATCAGACCGGACAGTATAAACCTACTGAACTGGGAAGTACATTTAGTACCGCCGTTACACAAGGTGCAACATCTATTTTAATAAAAGCTTTGCAGGACTCAAAATGGTTTATACCTATAGAACGTGAAAATTTGGGTAACCTTTTAAATGAACGAAATATTATTCGTTCTACACGTCAGGAGTATGCGGCAAAAACAGAACCTAATGAAGCTGTTTTAACCCCTCTTTTATTTGCAGGAGTTTTATTGGAGGGTGGAATTATCTCTTACGATACCAATATTATTACAGGTGGTTTTGGAGCAAGGTATTTTGGAGCAGGAGGCTCAACACAATACAGACAAGACCGTGTTACTGTTTATTTAAGATTGGTGTCAACTTCAAACGGAAAAATATTGAATACTGTGTATGTTTCTAAAACTATTTTATCGCAAAGTGTCGACGCTAGTTTGTTTCGTTATGTAAACTTAAATAGACTTTTGGAAGTTGAAACTGGTTTTACCAGAAATGAACCTATTCAGATGGCTGTAACAGAAGCGATAGAAAAAGCTGTTGAAGGGCTTATCGTAGATGGAATCAAGGATAAGCTGTGGGAAGTAAACGCACCGCAAAAACAAATTGATGATTTTGTAGCTGAATATGATAAAGAAAAAAACGAGGCAGATTTAGCACAACTATACAACCGAAATTTAAGTGAAAACAGAAGAGCCAGATTTGGTATAGAAGCTTCTGGAGGAACTGCCATAATGCAGGGCGATTATCCAAATCCGGAGCCTATGCCAATGATAAGAGGAGCATTGAAGTTTTTTTTCTCACCCACCTTTAACTTAAGTGCCTCATCAAACGCTTTTCAAGTGGCAAACAAAAACAAAATGGATTTGGGCTATTTGTCTTTAGATTTAAATCTGGAATGCACGATACTGCCCCGTGACGTATTTTCTCCTTTCGTTTTTGTAGGGACAGGTTTTGAATTCGATCATCACCGGGAAAATTTTCACACTAAAGTTCAGGGCGGAGCAGGACTCGAATATCTAGTTTCACCTCATGTCGGAATAAAATTGTACGGAGAGTTTAATGCAGCTTTTAGTGATAATGTCGATCATTTGGAGGCTGGAATACGCGATGATTATTATTATCGGATTGGTTTAGGAATGACATACTATTTCCCAAAAGAAGTTAAAATCAAGAAAAAATAGGCAGCCTTTTAGTCTTAAAGAAAAACGTTTACAGGATCAAGTTCAATATAAGTTTAATAAAATCAAGTCTCAAATGAAAATAGGATTAAAAATTTTGGCGTGCTTTATTCTTTTAATTTCTTGTAGCGAAGAACAACTTGACGAATCAGGTACAGGATCATTGAAAGGAAGAGTTGTTGATGTTCGAACATATAAAGGAATAGAAAATGCCCGCGTATCTTCAAATCCCACAACGAGCACTGTTTATACAGATAAAGATGGATACTTTAAGATTGACAAAGTACCTACAGGAAAATATGCTTTTCAAGCTCAAAAAGATGGTTTTATTGCCAGATTTGTGCCCGCTACAATTGAAAAAGATATTGAAATTGAAGTTATTTTTGAGTTAGAAATCTCAACAGCGACTAACAAACCACCAGAAGTTCCGGTATTAACTGCACCAGCGGACAATGCGGTTGGCCAGGCCTTAAGTCTCAATTTAACCTGGACTGCTAATGACCCGGAAGGTGACCCTCTTACGTATACAGTTATCGTAAAAAACGGAACAACCGACGAAATTAAAACATACTCTGATCTTAAAACAACAAGTTTAACGATTTCGGATTTAAGTTTTAGTACGAAATATTATTGGCAGGTTGCTGTTAATGACGGAATTAATAAACCAATCAATAGTGTAACAAATTCGTTTACGACATTGGCTTTTCCAAATCCAAGATACATGTACGTTAAAAAGATCAAAAACAACAATGTGATTTTTACAGCAGATGACGCAGGAAACGAGCTTCAATTATCTTCAGCTGAGGTCAATAGTTACAGACCCAGAAAAAACTTAAGCATAAACAGAATTGCTTATATTAGTTCTGACGGATCACTAAATCAAATCTTTAGTATGAATCCAGATGGTACAGATGTGAAAAAAATTACAAATTTTGTACCTATAGCTGGTTTTAATATGGATAATGTGAGTTATAGCTGGAGCACAAACGGAAAACAAATTATTTATCCCAATTTTGACAAACTCTACCGCATAGATTCTGATGGATCAGGTTTAATTCAACTGTTTAAAACGCCAAATGGCAAATTTATTTCAGAATGCGAATGGAGCAGAGATGGAAATCAGATTATCCTGAAAGTAAATGATGTTTCTGGTTATAATGTTGAAATTTATGCAATAGATATGGGTGGAAATGTTTTATATCAAGTACTTTCCGGAGTTACGGGCGGTGCAAGCGGAATTGATATTTCTATTGATAATAAACGTGTTGTATATACCAGAGATGTTTCAGGATTTGAAAATGCAACTTACAGACGATTAGATTCAAGAATATTCATTTATACCGTAGCGACTAATACCTCTGCAGAATTAGACACTCAAAAAGAAAATGGTTTTAACGATTTAGATGTCAAATTCTCGCCAAATGAGGCAAAAGTAATTTTTGTAAACACCTCTAATGATGGTTTGTCTGCCAAGAATATTCAAACAGCCAGTACAACTACAAGTACAGGAACAGGCGGTACAACAACTTCTACAAGAACAACTTTATTTCAAAACGCGTCAATGCCAGATTGGAAATAATATAGAATACAGCAATTTCCAAACAAATTAATTTAAAAAAATCAGTGGCACTTATAAAGCTGCTGATTTTTTTTGTGAATCAGGTATACGAATCAATCAAAGAATTAAAAAAAGGGATTATCTTTGCACCACATCAACACAAACTAATTTTCATGAGTTCAGATTCTAGCAAAAGGTACGCACAAAGAGGTGTTTCAGCATCTAAGGAAGACGTACACAACGCCATAAAAAATATTGATAAAGGTTTATTTCCACAGGCATTCTGTAAAATTGTCCCTGATTATTTAACTCAGGATTCAGATCACTGCTTAATTATGCATGCTGACGGAGCCGGTACAAAATCGTCTTTGGCATATATGTATTGGAAAGAAACTGGTGATATTTCAGTTTGGAAAGGAATTGCTCAGGACGCTTTAATCATGAATATTGATGATTTATTATGCGTTGGTGCAACAGATAATATATTGCTTTCTTCTACTATAGGAAGAAATAAAAATCTAATTCCTGCTGAAGTTATTTCGGCGATCATCAATGGAACGGAAGAATTAATCAACGAATTAAAATCTTTTGGTGTAACCATTCATTCAACTGGTGGAGAAACTGCCGACGTTGGAGATGTCGTTCGTACTATTATTGTAGATTCTACCGTAACAGCTCGTATGAAACGCAGCGATGTTGTTGATAATGCTAATATTAAAGCGGGTGATGTTATTGTTGGACTTGCTTCATTTGGTCAGGCAACTTACGAAAAAAGCTATAATGGCGGAATGGGAAGTAATGGCTTAACATCTGCTCGTCATGATGTTTTCGGAAAATATTTAGCTAAAAAATATCCTGAAAGCTTTGATGCTCTTGTTCCGGAAGAATTAATTTATTCAGGTCAGGTAAATTTAACAGATGAGGTTGAAAACAGTCCAATAAATGCTGGTCAGCTGGTACTTTCTCCAACAAGAACTTATGCCCCAATTATCAAGAAAATTTTAGATACTTATACACCAAACGAGATTCACGGAATGGTGCATTGCAGTGGAGGAGCACAAACTAAAATTCTTCATTTCGTTCAGAATTTACACATTATAAAAGACAATTTATTTCCGGTTCCACCATTGTTTAAGTTAATTCAGGAGCAATCAAAAACAGACTGGAAAGAAATGTACCAGGTTTTCAATTGCGGTCACCGTATGGAAATCTATGTTCCTGAAAACATTGCGCAAGATATTATCGCTATTTCAAAATCATTTAATGTTGATGCCCAAATTGTGGGTAGAGTAGAAGCGGCAGATACAAAGAAATTGACAATTAGCAGCGAATACGGAACATTCGAATATTAATTTTTAAGTTACAAAGATCGAGAGGTTCTGAGTTGCAAAGGTTTTTATACTGGAGTTTCAACAGGACCTTTTTTATTAATAATTAGTTTTTTTAGGAGCTAATCCCGCTATCCGTTACAATCTTTTGTGCCGAACCCCGGCACAAAAGGATTTCCACTGCTATCGGGGCTAAAAACAACCAGAGTTATGTACGAGTTACTTTTTTGGAGATATTTAGATGAGGTTTATTTAAATCATCACGAAGTTTACGAAGCACTTCTTGAAAAAGAAGAAGTTCAAGGATTAGAAACACTTCCTGTTGAGGTAATCTTTAATAGAATAGCTTCTGTATTTTCAACATGGGAAAAAGTAGATGAAAACAGCTGGCAAAACACTAAAGGAAAAGGTGCATTCCAGGTTATTTCAACACCACAAAGCATCAAAATTGACTGCTATGGAACCGAAGGAAAAACCATGAATAAATTGGTTGAAGTGATGGAAGAGTTTAAATGTCCCTTGTACGATCCACAAGTACCGGAACGTTATGATGAAATGAGTGAATAAACGAAGACCGACTAAATAAACAAGCCTCTAATTTTAGAGGCTTGTTTATTTAATAAAAGAGGAATAGTTTACCTATTGTTCAACTATTTCCAAATAATATCGTTTTTCATGATTATTAATTTTGATATTTAAAATTACAAATTTAAATAGTAGTTCAGTTTTTAGATAATGTTAAAGTTTTCGCCTGAATCAAAACGTCCATTTTTGATTGTATTTTTTACATCTGTGTATTTTTGTACATGCACTAATCTTCTTCCACTTTTAGAATGCGTACAATCAATTTGTAATTCCAGATATTCTTTTTTTCCGTCCCAGAGGTCTTTCAAATCTTCGTCAATTAACATTTGAACACAATGATCGTGAATCTCCTTGTTTTTCCTCCATTTACCAGGAATATTTTTAAAATCGTATCGTTTTAGTTTTAATTCCTTCCCAATAAAATTTTACCGCTTCCATGAATATAATCTTCGATAAGCAAAATACTTATAGATACATTTTCGATATCGGAATACGTCTTGTTTATAAATTTAAGATACTATCTAATTTTAGTTGCATTCTCAAAAGTTTCAACTTCTTTGCAAAGAATACTACATGTTTTAATATTGGGTTTAAATATGCGAGGTGTTAAATAAAATATTAAGAAAGATAAAACCCCAGTAAATAAGGCAATTAATAAGTCATACCAAAAAGTTTCTGTAAAATCTTTTTTTTGCTAATTGTACGGCTAATAAAATATTCAAAATCATAATTTATAAAAATTGCAAGAACACAAATAAAGAAGAATAGTCTTATGTTTTTTATTGAATTCTAAAAGCTTATTTATGAATCGACGCTATTTTTTTTCTCAATTATTTTTTTTCAAATATCTTTACAAATCTCAACTAAGAAGATAAAAAAAATATAGAGAATTTCAAAAGAATATAAAAAAATGAATCAGGAATATAATTTCAGTTTTTCAGACAATACTATTTTAGAAGACGATTTGGTTTTATTGCGTCCTTTGCAGGAATCAGATGTCGACAATTTATTAGAAATATCCATCAACGAGCCAGAAACCTGGAAATACTCTTTAGTTGGAGCAGACGGAAAAGAAAACCTGATTAATTATATTCAATCGGCAATAAAAGCAAGAGGTGAAAAGAGAGAATTCCCATTTATCGTTTTTGATAAAAAATCTCAAAAATACGCTGGTTCGACTCGTTTTTATGATATTCAGCTTCCCTATAAAACTTTACAATTAGGCTACACCTGGTACGGTTCTGCCTTTAGAGGAACTGGTCTTAACAAACATTGTAAATTTTTATTACTTCAGTTTGCTTTCGAAACCTTAGGAATGGAGCGTGTAGAATTCCGCGCTGATAATAACAACGAAAGAAGTATCGCTGCAATGAAAAGCATCGGCTGCAAAGTCGAAGGCGTTTTAAGAAGCCATATGCCAACTGCAGAAAACGAGGTTCGTCGTGATTCTATTGTTTTAAGTATCCTGAGAAACGAATGGTTTGAAGAAGTAAAAGAAAATCTAAAACAAAAGCTATAAAAAAGAGCCATAGGATCTAAAGATATTGTAGGGCTGGACTTCAGTCCAGTTTAAACGAGTAGGAAAAACAGAAGAAAATCTAAAGCAAAAGCTGAAAAAAAGAGCCAAAGGCTCTAAAAATATTGTAGGGCTGGACTTCAGTCCAGTTTAAACGAGTAGGAAAAATAGAAGAAAAGCAAAAGCTGAAAAAAAGAGCCATAGGCTCTAAAGATATTGTAGGGCTGGACTTCAGTCCAGTCTGGGCAGTAAATTGAATTTACCATTACCATTACGTTAGTTAACCATCTTTCAATATTAAATCTTGTTCCTTTCTAATTTTGCTTACCAATTGATCAACATATGTTTTTACTTTCTGCGGAAGCGTATTCCAGTTGGCATCTTTCTTAAAACTTCTGCAATAGTCTAAATCGCATTCGACAGCGCGAATCACATATTTTTTGTTTTTATAAACGGTAATGATTTTAACCCGACTTATTTCATCATTTTCATTTCTTGTTCCGTAAATGATAATAGGTTCAATATAGCCATCTCCATCAAGATCTTTCGTACTGCAATATTTTGTCCAAAACCAGATATTGGTTTCTTTCGGTTCCGTAATTTCAAGCAAATCATTTACGCGCCACTTTTCAAGAAAACCACCATGGTCATTTATGGTGCAAATGGCTTGGATTTTAGTATTTAAAGTATCTTTTTTACTAATTGTCTTTTGATTTTCGCATAAAAGCAATTCATAAACACCGCCTTTATCACTATACTCAAACGCTTTATAGATTGGAAAATCTGAAATGCCGTCCAGTTCTCGTTCTATAATTTGTTCTTTTGTAAGTCTGTAACATTCTACTTTTTGAGCGTAAATAAATGTCGTAGAAAAAAGAAGAAGAGTGAAAATATAATTTTTCATGAATGGATTACATTTTTAGTAATTCAAAGATATTTAAAACCTTTTTAGCTCAGTCCAATTTATATTTTTTAAAAAGCATATTTTATTGTATTTTTCTGACCTAAAAGTATTGATAAAACGTTTTAGTAAATACCTGATATTGTTTTATCCAAAAAATAATGATTAAATAAAATACCTGATGACTATAATAAATTGTAAAAACATTCTTTTTGGATTTTCATTTATATTGCTTGGTTACACCAGTAATGCGCAGAAAAAAGGAAATGAAAAACGAAATTTAATTCAGTACGTAGATCCGATGATTGGTACTGCCAAAATGGGGCATACGTATCCTGGTGCAACAGTTCCGTTTGGGAGTGTGCAATTGAGCCCGGAAACCGATACGATTGCTTATGGTTTAAACGGAAAATATAATGGAGATGTTTATAAATATTGTGCAGGTTATCAATATGATGACAAAACAATTGTCGGTTTTAGTCATACCCATTTCAGCGGAACAGGTCATTCTGATTTAGGTGATTTTCTGATTATGCCAACAACAGGTAAATTGCAATTGAATCCCGGAGTGGCTTCAAAACCACATTCAGGCTATCGTTCTGCATTTTCTCATAACACCGAAAAAGCAGAACCGGCATATTACAGTGTTCTTTTGGAAGATCATAATATCAAAGCAGAATTAACAGCAACAACACGTGTTGGAATGCATCAATACACTTTTCCAAAGTCAGATGAAGCACATATTATTCTGGATTTAACTTCAGGAATTTACAATTACGATAAAAAGAATGTCTGGACATTTGTTCGTGTTGAAAACGATACTTTGATTACCGGATACAGACAAACCAACGGATGGGCGAGAACGAGAACAGTGTATTTTGCTATGTCTTTCAGTAAACCAATTAAGACTTACGGACAGGCAGCACAGGAAAAAAGTGTCTACAGAGGTTTTTGGGGACGATTTGATCAAGCCAAAAATTTCCCGGAAATGGCAGGGCAGAACCTGAAATTATTTTTTGATTTTAATACCGAAGAAGGCGAAAAAATCAAAATTAAAATGGCTCTTTCACCGGTAAGTTCTGCCGGAGCATTAGAAAACATGAAGAAAGAAGTGCCAGGCTGGGATTTTGAAAAAGTAAAAAAACAAAGTCAGGAAATTTGGAACAACGAGCTGAATAAAATTCAGATAGAAGCCATTCAAAAAGAAGATTATGTGAATTTCTATACCGCAATGTATCACGCCTTTTTAGGTCCAACAGAATACATGGATTTAGATGGAAATTATAAAGGTTTGGATATGAACGTTCATAAAGCTGAAAACTTTAAAAACTATACCAGCTATTCGTTATGGGATACTTATCGGGCTTTGCACCCTTTCTTTAATATTGTGCAACCAACAAGAAACTCAGATATGGTGAGTTCGATGTTGGCACATTCAGATCAAAGTGTGCATAAAATGTTGCCAATCTGGTCACATTATGCAAATGAAAACTGGTGTATGATTGGGTATCATTCCGTTTCTGTAGTGGCCGATGCCATTGTAAAAGGTAATACTGGCTTCGATCCGGAAAAAGCACTTCAAGCCTGCGTAAATACAGCAAAAGTACCCTATTATGATGGATTGGAATATTATATGAAAATGGGTTATGTTCCGGAAGATAAAAATGGCTCTTCGGTTTCAAAAACATTAGAATATGCTTATGATGATTGGGCGATTGCGCAGGCCGCTAAAAAACTAGGAAAAACAGAAATTTATAAAGAGTTCATCGAAAGATCCAAAAACTACAAAAACGTTTATGATGCCAAATCAGGTTTCATGCGACCTAAGCTAAACGACGGAACTTTCAAAAAAGAATTTGATCCTTTAGACACACACGGACAAGGTTTTATTGAAGGAAATTCGTGGAATTATAGCTTATATGTACCACAAGATTCTGCTGAAATGATTAAAATGATGGGCGGAAATGACAAGTTTAATGTGAGATTAGATTCGTTATTTAATATGCATTTGCCGGACAAATATTTTGAAAATACAGAAGATATTACAAGAGAAGGAATTATAGGGAATTATGTGCACGGAAATGAGCCATCGCATCATGTGGTTTATTTGTACAATTGGACCAATTCCCCTTGGAAAGCTCAGGATAAAATAAGAATGATTCTGAAAAAAATGTACCGAAATGGAGCAGACGGTTTAGGTGGAAATGATGATTTTGGACAAATGAGTGCCTGGTATATTTTTAGCAGTTTAGGATTTTATCCTGTCGCACCTGGCTCTGATGAATATGCTTTGGGAAGTCCGCTGGTAAAAAATGCTGTTTTTAATTTAGAAAACGGGAAGAAATTTGAACTAGAGACGGTAAATCAATCAGTTAAAAATGTTTTTGTGAGCAAAGTGCTTTTAAACGGAAAAGAACTTTCTAAACCTTTCTTAAAACATGCTGATGTCATGAATGGAGGAAAAATTACGTTTTATATGAGTGCAAAGCCAAATAAGAAGAATTATCAAAATTAATAAAAAGCCAAACGTGACATAGTTTGCAAAAACTTCACGAAATTTGCACTTTAAATAAAAGTAAATATGAAAATAAATCTAAAATCTGGAATTGACAAATTGCTTTTCGGAATGAAACAGAATGATGTTACAGCTGTTTTTGGCAAACCTGATAAAAACTATAAAGATGAAGATGACAATGTGATTTTCGTTTACAATTCACATAAAATCAGATTGACATTTTATGAAGAAGAAGAACTGAAATTAGGTTATTTAGTAGCGTCAAGCAATGATTTAGAAGTTTTTGGATTCAAAGTAATTGGAAGAAAAATTGCTGATGTAAAGAAAGATTTCGCAACAAAAGGTATCACAAAATACACTCAGGAAACTTTTGATACTTTCGAAAACTATTTCAATGAAGACAATTGGTTCATACTTCAAACTGAATTTGATGAAGTAGTGAAGTTTGAAATTGGTGCAATTATAAATGAAAAAGACGAATTTGCCTGGAAGTTTCCGGTAAAGAAATAAACTTAATATTGTCATTGCTAGGAACGAAGCAACCGCACTATGATAAGAAAATTTTCTAATAAAAAATATGCGAAATGAGATTGCTTCGTTCCTCGCAATGACAAACAAAAAAAACCGACAATCACTTGTCGGTTTTTTTTGTTTTCAATCAAAAAGAATTATCCTTTCAACCATGCATTTTTAAGTTTCTCTTTTGAAGCATCTGTTGCTTTAAAAGTTTCTGATTCTTCAAATGGTATTTTAACCGTTCCTTTGATAGTTTGTTCAACACCAGCACGTTTTATTTTAACTGTAATTGGGTCATTTTCTTTCCAGTTTTCACTTTCTCCAATTAAATCATAAATGTTGTCTAAGTTGTAAGCTTTATCGTTAATAGAAACAATTCCGTCACCAGCTTTAAGATTTAAATTAGTAAAGAAAACATTTAAGTCAACATCAGGACGAACACTTATTGCTTTAGTTGCTTTGTCAATACCAATATAAGGAGTTTGTCCTTTGATGAAAATGGAACCTGGTTTTTTCTCAGATGTTTTTGTTACACCTACTTTTGCTAAATAAAAATCATAAGGAATTGGCGTTGTTCCTGCCACATATTTAGTTAAAAATTCACCAACTTCAGGATAAGTCAATTGTGTGATTTTTGCAAAAAGTTCATTATCATTAAATGGTTTTTCGATACCATATTCATCAGATAATTTATGCATTAGATCTAAAATACCTCTTTCTCCATTGCTTTTTTCTCTGATAATAATATCAATACACATCCCAATTAAGGCACCTTTTTGATATACATTTAAATATTGATCTTTATAAGGCTCTTGTAAAACATTGGCACTCATTTTTGTAAAAGACATTGTGTCATTTAATTTTTTTGCCTGTTCAATTTTATCAGCAATTCGGGTGTAAAATTCACCTTCATTAATTAATCCCTGATTGATTTGAAACAGATTAGCAAAATATTCTGTTACACCCTCATACATCCATAAATGTTCAGACATTTTGGGATCATTATAATCAAAAAACTGAATTTCTTTTGAGTGAATTGTCAAAGGTGTTACAATATGGAAAAATTCGTGAGAAACAACATCTTTCATTGATTCCACTAATTTTTCTTTTGGCATAGATTCCGGTAAAACAACCGTAGTTGCGGTTGGATGTTCTAATGCCCCAAAACCATGTGCGTCATCTTTAGCCATACTTGATAAATACAATAGAACAGTATATTTTTTAGTAGAATTTACTTTTCCTAAAAAGGTTTTCTGAGCTGTCATCATTGTTTTCATCTCCGGAGTAATGCTTTCTGCAGTAAATTTTCCTGTTGGAGAATATACGGCAATCAAAATATCCATTCCGTTAACGTTGAATGTAGTGTAGTCTGGTTTTGAATACATAATTGGATTTTCTACCAAAACAGCATAACGAGAAGTTTTAAAAACGTCACTTGTTTTGCTTGCATCTTCGTCTGTCATTGAAGTTGCTCCCCATAAGGTTTCAGGGTGCGTAATTGTAACGTTATACGGTACATCTAGCTTATCTTTAAAATAACCTACAAAACCATGTGTATTTACCATGAAATTAATTCCGGCATTAATGTTAGTTCCAGCTGGTGAAAAAACGTCTCCACCTCCAAAACCAGCTCCTTTTTCAGTATCGAAAGTATCTCCAACTAAATAAGTAATCTTTTTTAATGTTTTTGCATTTGAAATAGACCAGGAATTATCATCAATTCTTTTTACCGTTAGTTCATTTCCTTTAGCATCAAAAGCTTTGAAGCCATCTGAATATTTTCCATAATTATCCGTAGAATAAGTTCCCGGAACTGTTTTTGGAATACTATAGATAATTTCGTCTGTTTTAATTGCAGGAGGAGTTACAGTTACCAAAACTTTGTCGTCTTTTACATCGACAAGATTGATGTTTACATCTACAGTGTTGCTTTTTGCAGCACCTGATGTACTACCGGTTTTACAGCTCCAGAATGTTACAGCAAGAGCTAAGGTGTAAATTATTTTTTTCATTTGTTCGCGTTTAGTTATGTATTTGACTGATAAAATAGAAAATTGTTACAATACTTGTATAAATATAAAAAAACTCCTGAATTTTCAGGAGTTTTATGTTAGTCGAGTTTATTCTTTATATAATATTTACCATCTAAATCTTCATCAAAATCATCTATTTTAACGGGTTTTGGTTTTGGCTTATTCGCAATAGCCTTCTTTTTCCACATTTCAAATTTTTCAAGCGGCATTTTCTTTTTCATGATTTCCAAAACTTCTTTTTCTGCCAATCCAAATTCTTTTTTAATAATTTCAAATGGATTTCTTTCTTCCAAGGCTAGCGAAACAAGTTTTTCTGTTTGTTCCCAGCTCAACTCTTTGCGGTTACTCTTTTTCATCACGTGAAAATTAATTCAAAATAGGGGTTAATGATTAATAGATTGATTTTCAATTTAAGTATCAATATTAATAAAAAAAATAATTAGTTGGTTCGTTCAGGGATATTTTTTTTAATGATTTTAACTGTTTTTAACTGATCTTGATTTTTGAAAGGGAATTTGCAACAAATTTTTCAATTTGTTGTGCTCTTCGGGCGCCATATGTGTGTCAACTCCATAAATTAATTCTTCTTTAGGTAAAGTGGTAAAAGTGCCAAAAAGCCGGTCCCACACAGAAAAAATATTACCATAATTACTATCTGTGTACGGTAGGACATAGTGATGATGTACTTTATGCATGTTTGGAGACACAATAAAATAACTTAGAAAGACATCTAATTTATTAGGTAACGAAATATTGGCATGATTGAACTGAGAAGCTACAACAGATAAAGATTGGTATAGGAAAACCATCCACATCGGGCTTCCCACAATTAAAACACCTGCAGTGGTAAATAAAAAACGAATGATACTCTCGCCAGGATGATGCCTGTTTGCTGTTGTAGTGTCAATCCAGGTATCAGTATGATGGATAAGATGAAAGCGCCAAAGAAATTTCACTTTATGCTGAACAAAATGTGCCAGATAAGCTCCAATTAAGTCCAAAAGAAGCAATCCAACAATAGTGTACAACCAAATTGGAATTTCGGGTAGCCACTCTAGTATTCCAAAATGATTCTCAGTCGTCCAGCTTGCCGTTTTAATTAAAATAAAAGCCAAAACAAAATTGACAATAATCGTAGTAAACGTCAGGAAAAAATTGATTCCGGCATGATGCCATTTTCGGTATTGCATTTGAAATAACGGAAACGTATTCTCAATTAACCAAAAAAGCGTAATTCCTCCAACCAAAATTAAACTTCGGTGCGAAGACGGAATTGTACCGAAATAAGCAATAATATCATTCATGATAATATATTTTTTAGAAGATCATTCATCAAAATAGAGCAATAAAAAAGAGAAAATCAAGTATAAATATATCTGATTTTCTCTTAAACTTTTATAATGGAGTAAAAAAATTACGCTGCGTCGTGATTCTGAAGCAATGACTTATAAATAAAACCAGCCACGATGGCACCTAAAATTGGTGCAACCCAAAATAACCAAACCTGAGATAATGGCTCTCCGCCAACAAAAACAGCCTGTGATAATGATCTTGCAGGATTTACAGAAGTATTGGTAATTGGAATACTTATTAAGTGAATTAAAGTTAAACCTAAACCGATTGCGATACCGGCGAATCTTCCGTTTGCAAATTTATCAGTTGCTCCTAAAATTATCAATAAGAAGAAAAGGGTTAATACAAATTCAGCAATAAAAGCTGATTGCAGAGAATATCCCTCAGGAGAAAATGCACCAAAACCATTGGATGCAAAAGCGCCTGCTTTAGTATTATCAATTGCAAAACCTGCTTTGCCTGATGCGATAGTGTAGAGCGTTCCTGCTGCTGCGATTGCTCCAATACATTGTGCAATAATATAGGGCAACAGGTCTTTTGCAGGAAATCTTCCTCCAGCCCATAAACCAAAAGATACGGCAGGATTAAAATGTCCGCCCGATATATGTCCAACAGCATAAGCCATTGTTAGTACAGTTAAACCAAATGCTAATGCAACACCCGCAAACCCAATTCCTAATTCAGGTATTCCGGCAGCAAATATTGCGCTTCCGCAACCTCCAAATACCAGCCAATAGGTTCCAAAAAATTCTGCAAATAATTTTTTCATAATTTAATAATTTAATGGTTAATGTTAGAATGTATATTGGTAAGCCCAGTAAATCAAAACGATTTGCAAGGGCAACCGTAAAAATAAAATCCACTTTGGTAAACCGAAACTTGCCTTTTTATTTTGCAACATGAATAAATTGGCTGGAAATATAGCAATCAGAAGCACTATAATTCCCCATGCTGCAAATTTTCTGGTAAAAGGAAGAGTCAGTAGAATGCCTAAAAGTATTTCGGCAGCTCCACTTAAAGTATTAATTAATTTGGGGTTTTTAAATGCGGGAGGAATGATTCGGATGTACATTCCGGGACTTCTAAAATGATTAATTCCGGCAATTATATACAGAAAAGCCATTAAATATAAATGCCAGGGTAAATTCATGATATCGTATTGTTTATCACGAATTTATAAAAAAATTAACAATTATTGCATTACAAGAGGCTTTTTTTTAATAGTATTTAAAACGACTAATTTTTTCGTTTAAAATTTACATTCATAATAATTATAGCCAAAATAATCAGAACAATCCCGACCCACTGAGAAAAGATCACTTTTTCGTTTAAAAGTACATAAGCCATCATTACAGAAACAGGTAATTCTAAGGCAGAAACAATACTTCCTAAGCCAATTCCGGTTAACGGGAAACCAGCATTCATAAGCATAGGAGGGATGATAGTTCCGAACAAAGACAAAACAATTCCCCACTTCATAAAAATTTCAAGATTAAATGGTGTTACCTGAGTAACAAAGGCAAAAGAAAATACAATAACAGCGCCGCCTAATAACATATATAAACTTCTTTGTGCAGATGAAATTTCAGTAGCAACACGATTTGCAGTGAACATGGTTGTAGTAAAAGAGGCTGCAGCCATAATTCCCCAGGCAAGTCCTCTCCAATCTAATTTTATATCGTTATTGACGATATTGGTTGCCAAAACAGTTCCGATAAGGACTATGAAAACTGCAATTACTTTTTGTTTTGAAGGTAGTTTTTTTTCCAAAATCATCTCCAGTAAAACACCCATCCAAACGGTTTGCATCAATAAAACGATACCAATAGAAACCGGAATGTATTTTACAGCCAGATAGTAAAATAAACTTGTCATTCCTAAAGATGTTCCGGCAAGCATTAAACTAAAAATGTTTTTTGGAGTAGCTTTTACAACTTTGTCCTTGTGCTTTATTTTTTGGAAAGCGTTAATTAATAAAATTCCAATGATCCCCAAAACAAATTGAGAAGTGGTTACTTCGGCAGTGGTATATCCTTCAGAATAAGCCATTTTTACAAAAGTGGCTAACATTCCGTAAGTTGTAGCTCCTAAAGCAACTAAAAATACTCCTTTTAATACATTGTTTTGTGACATCTGAATTTATTTTTTAAAAAATTAAAGCCGGCAAAGGTAAGTTATTTTGTTTAAGATTTAGCAGAAAATCGTTGAAAACAGTATTATTGCTGTTGTTTCGAAAACGTATTTCTTTTGTAAATTGAAGATTTCTCAGAATATTGAAAAACACGTAAAATAAAAAAGCCATCAAATGCTGTGATTTGATGGCTTCGTATTTCTACTTAAAATAATCTGATTGAATTACTTTACAGGTTGATTTTGATACGTTTCAATTTCAAAGATTAAAGTAGCGTTTGGCGGAATTACACCTCCCGCACCTTTTTCGCCGTAAGCTAAATTAGATGGCAGGAAGAAAATAGCTTTTTCTCCATCTGTCATCATGTCAAGAGCTTCAATGAAACCAGGAATCATTCCATCTTTTTTTCCTACTGTAAAAGGAAAAGCCTTGTAACCACCTTGCGCATCTCTATTCGCATCGTATTTGCCATAAGCTTTCGCTACACTTGGCATACTACTGTCAAAAAGAGTTCCATCTTCAAAATAACCAGCATAATGAAAATAAATATTAGAACCTTCAGCGCCTTTTACGCCAGTTCCTTTTTGTGTTACCAAATATTTTAAGCCAGAAGCTGTTGTAGTAGCTTTCGCTTTTGTTGCTGCAAAATAAGCCACTTTATCTTTAATAACCTTTTGAGCTTCTAATTTTTTGGCTTCGTCTTTTTTAGCATCATCAGCTAAAACTTTTACTGCATCAAATTTTTTAGCAGCAGCACCTTTGCGTGTAATGGTAATTTTTGTCATGATATCATCCTGAACAATTTTGTTTACATTGTCCATTCCTGAAACTACATGTCCAAAAATAGTATGTTTTCCATTTAACCACGGAGTTTCTTTGTGCGTGATGAAGAATTGGCTTCCGTTTGTTGCCGGGCCAGAATTTGCCATTGCCAAGATACCTCCTTTGTCAAATTTTAATTCTTCTCTAAATTCATCTTTAAAAGAATATCCGGGACCTCCTGAACCATTTCCATCAGGATCTCCACCCTGAATCATGAAATCATTAATAACTCTGTGAAATTTTAATCCGTCGTAAAATGGTTTTCCTTTTAGTTTTTCCACTTTTACATTAGGATTTTTACCTTCTGCCAAAGAAATAAAGTTAGCAACCGTAACAGGAGCTTTTACATATTCTAAAGAAACAACAATGTCTCCTTTTGTTGTAGAAATAGTGGCAAAAATACCATCATTTGGATCTGCTTTGGGAGCTACTTTTGCTGTAGTTTGTGCTTTTGCTGCAGGTTTTGCTGCTGGCTTTTTTGTAGCTTGTGCCTGGATATTTATAACCGCGAGGCAAAATAAAAATAGAAATTTAAATTTCATCGTATTCTGAATTTAAGTCTATGATAAGTTTTAAAATATATTATTGTGGTTTTTCTAATAATTGAATTTCGAAAACAATATTAGCGTTTGGCGGGATAACATTACCAGCTCCTGTAGCTCCGTAAGCCAAATGAGACGGAATAAAAATAACCGCTTTATCTCCAAATGAAAGTTGTTCAATTCCTTCAATAAAACCAGGAATCAGACCTGATTTACTTCCTGCTGTGAAAGGAATTGGCTGATATTGTTTTGCTTCAGCTCTTGCCGGATCAAATTTTCCAAAAGTTTTAGCAACTTCTTCTATACTTGAATCAAAAAGAGTTCCGTTTTCTAAGAAACCTGCATAATGAATATATACCTGAGTTCCGTTTGCAGGTTTTTTACCTGTTCCTTTTTCAGTAATAACGTATTCTAATCCTGTACTTGTTTTTGTAGCTTTTGCTTTTAAAGCTGCAAGTGCTTCAACTTTTTCTTTTTGAACTCCTGCATATTTACTTTGTTCTTTTGCTATTTCAGAAAAGTAATCGTGAAATACTTTTACAGCATCAAACTTTTTAGCTTCTTCACCATTTCTAATGATTGTTACCCTTACAATTTTATCATCTTGTTTTACCTGATTTACTACTTCTTGTCCTTTTTCAACTACATGACCAAAAACAGTATGTTTTCCGTCTAACCATGGAGTTTCAACATGCGTGATAAAAAATTGGCTGCTGTTAGTTCCCGGACCGTTATTTGCCATAGCCAGAACCCCTGCTTTGTCAAATTTTAAATCGGTGATTTCATCTTTAAATTTATATCCGGTGTCTCCAGAACCAGTTCCCTCAGGATCTCCGGTTTGAATCATAAAGTCTTCAATTACTCTGTGAAATTTTAACCCATCATAAAAAGGTTTTCCTTTAAGATATTCTTTGGTTACAAATTCGTTTTTACCTTCTGCTAAGGTTACAAAATTTGCTACCGTGATTGGTGCTTTTTTATAATCCAATTCAACAATAATGTGTCCTTTGTTCGTTTCAATGTCAGCATACAAACCATCAGGCAAATTGCTATGTTCGTCTTTACAAGAATAAAATGAGGTAACGGCTAATAGTAATAATAAAATACTTTTTTTCATTTTTAAAATGTTGTTTTATGGGTTTATTGTATCTTTTTTAGGCTGAACTGCTGGTTTTACTGTTGCAGGCTTTGCTGTTGCAGGTTTTGGAGTTTGTCCGGCTGCAGTTGGAGTAACAGTTTGTCCTGCCGCAGCTTGTGCTGGTGGAGGTGCTGTTTGCGGAGCATTTGGATCCGGCACAAAATTGCGCAATGTAACGGTACAAATTAAAGACTCATTAGGTCCAATTTTTTTGTTATCACCATGATATCCGTAAGCAATATGAGATGGAAACAAGAAAGTTGCTGTTTCATTTTTACGCATTAACTTGATACCATCACGCAATCCCATCATGATTTCTTGTTTGTCAACACGATACGTTTGTGGGCCAAGATCTGCTTCTGAATAGATTACATTGCCTTTGATATCTTTTATTTCTAAATTGAAATAAGCAATATCTCCTTTTCGGGGCGTTTGCGTTTCGTTTAGATTTCTTTCTTCATAAGAAAGCCAATACCCTTTTCGGGTAGCGTAGTATTTTACTTTCGGATTACTTTTTATAATCTTCTTAATAACATTTTCTTCGTCTGCTATTAATTTCTTGTTACGATCAACTGATTTTTTCATAAAAGATCCCGAAGCTCTTGAAATAGGTCTTCTGGCATCTTCATGTTGTTTACAGCTAACCAATAAAACAGCAAAAAGGAGCGTGTAAATGCTTAGTTTTATGTAGTTCATAGTAGGTTATATTTTTAGTTTAGTTACTAAATCTTCAAATTTTTTCAAGGTTTCTTCCATCGAAACATCAGATCTTCCACCAGCAGCATTACTATGTCCTCCGCCATTAAAATGATCTCTTGCAAACTGATTTACATCAAATCCACCTTGTGAACGGAAAGAAATTTTGATAATTTTCTCATCTTTATTTTCGATAAAAATAGCAGTAAAAACAATACCTTTTATGCTTAGCCCGTAATTTACAATTCCTTCAGTGTCGCCTTTTACATAATTAAAGGAGTCAAGTTCGTCCTGAGTAAGCGAAGTGTAGGATGTTTTATGTTCTTCAAACACTTTCATGTTCTGTAAAGCGCGCCCTAATAATTGTAAACGACTGTACGAACTATTATCAAATAATAAGACAGGAATCTGAGTATTTTCAACACCTAAATCAATCAATTCTGCAATAATTCTGTGTGTGTTTCCGGTAGTTCCAGGAAAACGAAACGAACCTGAATCGGTTAAAATTCCGGTATAAATACAAGTTGCAATGGTTTTATCTAAATCTTCTTTTTTGTTTAGGAAAGAAATAAAATTATAAATCATTTCACAAGTTGAACCAAAGGAGGTATCAGAGTAGGTATAAGCAGCGTAATCATCAGGTTTTTGATGATGATCAATCATAATAAAAGGAGCAGTTAGTTTTACTAAAGTATGTTCCATTTCGCCTGTACGATGAAAAGCATTAAAGTCGAGTGTAAAAATCAACTCTGCTTCTTCTAATATTTTGGTACAGTTTTCAGTATCTTTTTCAAATATTTTTACTGTTTCAGAACCCGGAAGCCAGGCCAGAAAATCAGGAAAATCATTAGGAGCAATAACCGTTGGCTGATGCTTGTTTTTTAGTAAAAAATGGTATAGTGCTAAAGTAGAACCCATAGCATCGCCATCTGGTCCTCTGTGCGGTATAATTGCAATTTTCTTTGGAGTTGCAAGCAACAATTGTATTGCCTGAATATCTTGTATTTTCATAGTGTGCGAATTTACATTTTTTTAATGTAATGTTGAAAACATTTTGGAGATTAACACACTTTTATTAGTTGTCAGTTTTCTGTCACAGTTTTCAGCGTTAACTGCGACCGAAAACTGTGACTGCGACTACATTAAAGCCATTTCTGATATAACTTATACTTAGCGCCTTTTACGATCTGTGATTTATAAATTCCAACAGAACCTGAAGAAAAATAAGCAATGGTACAGGCGATTGCGATGAAAATTCCGGGTTGAATTCCAAATAGTTCCATTCCCATAATCGTGCAGGCGATAGGAGTGTGGGTCGCACCCGAAAATACCGCAACAAATCCTATTCCGGCTAAAAGTGCAATTGGCATTGGGATAATGGCTGATAGGGCACTTCCTAAAGTTGCTCCCACAAAGAACAACGGTGTTACTTCTCCGCCTTTAAAACCAGCTCCCAAAGTGAAACTTGTAAATACTATTTTAAGCAAAAAATCATACCATTGACTTTGGTTTGAGAAGGATTCTACAATAACAGGAACACCTAAACCAGAGAATTTTGTAAAGCCAAAACCAGCAATTGCAATGGCTAAAACAATTCCGCCAACAAATGGTCGTAATGGAGGATATTTGATATTTTTAGAAAAAAGAGAACCCCAAAAATGAGTACTTCTTGAGAACAATAAAGCGGCAAAGCCGGATAAAACACCAACAATAGCAGTATATACGATATTGTGCACATTGATTTCAGGAATATCGGGAATGCTATAATGGGTATGTTTTACCTGCCAGAATTCGACAGTAAAGTATGCTGCGTAGGCCACTAAAAAAGATAAAATAATGCTTTTGATATTAATTTTGCTGAAGTACAAAACTTCTATAGCAAAAATAGCGCCTGCCAAAGGAGTTCCGAAAACAGAGGCAAATCCGGCACTGATTCCGAGTACGATCAATATTTTTCTTTCGGAATTATCTAAGTTGAAAAGTTTGGTGAATTGATCTGCGATGGCGCCTCCCATTTGTACAGCAGTTCCTTCACGACCTGCAGAACCTCCGAACAAATGTGTGATTAAAGTTCCTAAAAGTACCAAAGGAGCCATTTTAAACGGAATAACTTTCTTGGGACTATCGTATTCTTCGAGCAATAAATTATTGCCTTTTACAACAAATTCTCCCCAATAATAATAAGTGAATCCGACTATTAATCCCCCAAAAGGCAAAAGCCACACGATCCAGTTGTGGTGAATTCTAAATTGCGTAACCCATTCCAGTGAAACTAAAAAAAATGCCGAAGCTGATCCAGATAAAATACCTATCAAAAAACAGATCAAAATCCATTTGAAAGTAGTTAGGGATATTTCGTTTAGTTTTTGAGAGATCATCAATTTAAGATGGGCAGGTTTTTCGCCACGAATTCACGAATTTAGAAAAAAATATCTGTTTTGATCTTTTTACAATATTAATTCGTGAATTCGTGGCTAATAAATATTACTGAACAACAGCTGTAAATTCAATTTCAACCAGATATTCAGGAGCAACCAGTTTGCTGATTTCATAAAAACCGGTTGTAGGTTTTACGTCTTTAAAGAAAGCAGAGTGTGCTCTGGCAACTTCTTCAAAAGTCGAAATATTAGTAGTGAAAATCCTTGTTCTGATTACATCTTTCATTCCAACATTCAAATCTTCCAGTACTTTTTCAACACGTTCTAAAATATTATAAGTTTGAGCATAAGCATCATCGGCTTTTACTTTATCGCCGTCAACAATAGCCACAGTGCCTGAAACTTCAATAATATTACCAATTCGTACTGCACGGCAATATCCCATTTTGTCTTCCCATGGTGATCCTGTCAAGATGTTTTCTCTTTTCATTTCTTCTTATTTTTTGAATTATTTTTTATCAATTTTTAAAATAATTCTGGTTAGTTAATACGGTTGCAATTTATAAAATATGTAACTGAAAAGAGTATAGATTTATTTGAAATCAATCTGTAAAATATTCTTTTTTGTGATATTTAAAGATCAAATTTACAGTACTTAGTCAACTTCATAATGTTCAAAAAGACGAAGTTTATTTTGTGTTGCTGTTAAGTTTTGCTGCAAAGCTTCAATTTTATTTAATAAATGATAAATAGCATCGATTCCCTCTAAATTTATTTTGAGGTCATAATGCATACGAATCATTTTTTCTAAAGCGGGCAATTGTTCTTGCTGTAAATACTCGTCTTCTTCCTGGATAATAATTTCAACTAAACCATAATTATTTAGCTCCGTTATAAAGGTATTTTCAATTTCATGATACACACAAAATTGTTTTATCTCGATTAAGTTTTTACTACTCATGATTTCTTAGTTTAGCTAATTCTTCAAATAATTCTTTCTCTTTTTGAGATAATTTGGTTGGCGTTTTGACATTATAAGTAATGAATAAATCCCCAAACTGATTCTCTTTTTTGTACACCGGAAATCCTTTTCCTTTCAATTTAACCTTCGTTCCGGTTTGAGTTTCGGCGGGAACTTTCACTTTTACTTTTCCATCAAAAGTATTTACCAAAACTTCGCCTCCTAAAAGAGCAGTATACAAATCAAGATCAATATCAGAATACAAATTATTTCCTTCCCGCTTAAAGTCTGAATTGTTTTCTATCGTAAAAGTGATAAATAAATCGCCACTTGGTCCACCATTTGCACCAGGTCCGCCATGTCCGGGAATTTTTATAATCTGACCGTTTTCAACTCCGGCCGGAATTGTAATTCGGATATTTTTACCATTTACGGTTAAACTTTGTTTGTGTGTGGTATAAGCCGAAGCTAAATCCAGTTGTAATTCGGCATTAAAATCCTGTCCACGATATTTAGATTGCGATCTTGAACTTCTTCCTCCGCCATACATCGAATTAAAGAACTCAGAAAAATCACTTCCGGAAAAATCTCCGCCAAAACCAGAAAAATCTTGATTTCCGCTTTGTTGTTGCTTCGAATATTGTTGTTGATTGGGATCGTAGCCTGCTTTTTCAAATTCGTCTGCCTGTTTCCAGTCTTTTCCGTATTTGTCATACTTTTTTCGATTCTCCGGATTACTCAAAACTTCGTTAGCTTCATTGATTTCCTTGAATTTTTTCTCCGCCTCTTTGTCATTCGGATTCAAATCAGGATGGTATTTTCTGGCTGCCTTTCGATATGCTTTTTTGATTTCGGCTTCAGTAGCTGATTTTGTTATGTCTAATATTTTATAGTAATCGATATAATCCATTTTATATGTTTTTAATAAAATTAAATTAAAGTCTTGAAGTTAGGAATAAGTCGGTAATTATCAAAATGATGTAATTCTTTTTAAATAAAAAATAACGTATTGTTATTATATTAGTTTAATTAGTTTGGAATTTGGAATTTTAAAATTTGGAATTTAATTTGAAAGGTATAATGATTTTTGGCAGGTTTTTTGTTTCCAAAATTTAGCCTAATATAGTGTTATAAAAGTCTTAAAGTTAAAGCGGGTAATTAAATTATGCTATTTTTGCTTTGCTATACTATTATTTTATAAAATTATAAAAGCCGATTCGATAAAACTTTTTCAATGAAGCACATTTTATTTTTCATATTATTTTTTACTGCTGTAACGGTATCAGCCCAAACCGAATTTGGAACTAAATTCAAGAGTATTCCTGCTCCAAAGTTTAGTGCAAAACCAAAAAAAATCCCACAGCCTGAAACATTAGATCCTTCCGCTCCAAAAGCAGATGTACCTAGTATAAAAACTCCAAATGTTTATGATAATAATACTATTACAACTAAATCTAAATTTCAGGTAGGAGAACAAAAAAGTAAATTTACCATGTCTACCGAAACTGAATTTGCCAATCCCGGCGATCGTTATGTAGCTAAAATGGAAAAAGATCTGGATAAAGCCCTAAAAGATGCAGGTTTAAGAGAAGGACGAGGAACTTTGGTTAAAAAAAATATTTCTTTGGGAGATTTCAGAACCAAATCAGCTTATTTTATTGTAAAGTTGCGTGACTTTGGTGCAATCGATGGTGATTTAGTAAAAGTTTCTTCAAATGATCAGGTGATACAATCTCAGATTTTTTTAGATTCTAATTTTAAAGATATTAAAATTAATCTGGTAGCCGGTTTTAATAAACTTGATTTTGAAGCATTAAACATTGGTTCTTTAGGAGGAAATACTGCCGAAATTCAGGTGTATGATGATAAAGGTGCACTTGTTACCAATGATTATTGGGATAATCTTGCTGCAGGATTTAAAGCTTCGATTATTGTTACAAAAGAATAAATAAGATAAGATCACTATTTTCTGATCCTATCTTACCTAATTTTTATTTTCTACTTATATAGTACTCTTTTCAGTACCCGGTTCTTTTTCTTCGCCTGTTTCTTTCAGCAGAAAACTTACTAAAATGGCTATCGAAATTCCGATAATCCAAAACAAACCTGCATGTTGAAAATGGACTGCTTTATCTGTTGTGTCATTTAGCGTTTTTCCAAATAAATGACTAAATAACGGACTCAAAAGTGTTGTTACTCCAAATGTTATAAAATTAATGGCTCCCGTCGCACTTCCTTTTACATTATCCGGATTGGCTTCTTTAATAATAGAATAAGGAATCATGGCTGCTCCTGAAGCAACACCCAGTAGAAACATACTTATTTTTGTGGGAAGCAATTCTGGAAAAAATAATAACTGCACTAAACTTGCAATCATCAAAAAGGCGCCTATTATTAAAACTGGTTTTCGTTTGTTGATTTTATCTGTAATATATCCTAATAACGGACATCCAAAAACCCATCCAAAAGCTACCATGGCACTGGAAATTGTTGCAGTATGAAAGTCGAAAGCACGATCTTTTTGAAAAAAGTCAACTGCCCACGTCATAGCAAATATAGTGGTTGGAGCAAATAATAACCCTGAAACAATACCACACATCCAGGATTGAGGATTGCTGAAAACAATTTTATAAGGCTCTAGCAAACTTTGTTTCTTTGGGCTAGATTCTGTTTTTTGTTCTGTATGGTTGGCCGGAGTTATAAACCAAAGTCCAAAAGCAACTATTATGGTAAATATACCAACGTAAAGCCAGAAAGTACTAATGTTCATTCCTTTTTCAATTAAAGGTCCTACAACAAATTGTCCTGCCGAACCGCCAAGCATTCCAATACATTGGGTAAAGCCTATTGCTGTTGCGAGTGATTTTGCCGAAAAACCTTTACTGGCAAGATACACACAACCCGGAAATGCAAAAGCACAACCGGCACCCTGAAATAAGCGTCCTGTAACGCCGCTAAACTGACTTGAAATTAGAAATAATAAACAACCAATTCCTAAAATCAGTGCCCCAATAAAGAGTGAATATTTGGCTCCGTACCTGTCCAGAGCAATTCCGGCAATCAAGCTACAGGTCGAATACGTGTAGTAATACATGCCAATAATTTCAACTAATCTGATATCATTAACAGAAAAATTTTGCGAAAGTTCCGGAAACATTACTGCGGGTGCAGAACGTATTACATAATCTAAAAAATAGAAAACCAAACCAAATACCCATGCTATGACATAGTATTTGGTATACGATTTAGTAGTATTGATGTCCATAAAATGTTTTTCTTTTGTTTGAAAGTTCTATGAACACGAATTGCACGAATTAGCACTAATTCATTTGATGAAATTGATTTAACAAAGTAATATACCCATTACAATTTGTACTAATTCGTGCAATTTGTGTTTGTTTTTTTTGAAATCTGTTTTAAATGCCTTCTTTCAAATGTTTGTAGTTAGATTTAATAGTATCTAAAACTTCTTCCATCTTGCCCCCAAGCATTAATCTTGTCATGGATTTTGCCATACCTGTAACTTGTTGCCAGTCTACTTTTGGTGGCATTGCAAGTGCATTTGGATTTGTAAAAACGTTGAGTAAAACCGGACCATTATGGCGGAAAGCGTTTTCAATTGCTGCTTCAACTTCTTCAGGTTTGTGAACATTAACACCCTGAAATCCCATTGCCTGGGCAATTAAACCAAAGTCTGGATTGACCATATCTGTTTCGTTATCAGGCAGGCCATTTACTTCCATTTCAAGTTTTACCATACCCAAAGCACGATTATTAAAAACAATAATCTTAATTGGGATATTGTATTGATGAATGGTTGCCAGGTCGCCTAGAAGCATTGATAAACCACCATCACCGCACATGGCGATAACCTGCTTCTCCGGATGTGCCAGCGCTGCTCCAATTGCCATTGGCATTGCATTGGCCATCGATCCGTGGTTAAAAGAACCTAACATTTTGCGTTCTCCGGTTCCTTTTATAAAACGGGCTCCCCAAACGCAGGACATCCCGGTATCGACTGTAAAAATGGCGTCTTTATTAGCTAATTTATCAATAATATGCGCAAGATATTCCGGTTGAATAGTGTCTTCACCGCCATTATCATTGATGTAAATATTCATGTTTTCTTTTACAGTGTCGTAGAATTTAAGCTGCGCTTGTAAAAAACTATCATCAGTTTTAGTTTCCAATAATGGAAGTAGTGCTTCAATTGTATCAGCTACGTCACCACATAAGCCCATAAAAAGATTGGCTCGTCGTCCTAAACGTTCGGTACTGGTATCAATCTGAATAATTTTATTATTTCCCGGCATGAATTTATCATATGGAAAATCTGTTCCTAATAATAAAACCAAATCAGATTCGTGCATGCTATGATAAGCCGATGGCTGACCCAATAAACCCGTCATTCCTATTTCATTAGGATTATTCGGTTGAATACTCATTTTTCCGCGGAAAGAATATCCCACAGGAGCTTTAATATGTTGCGATAATTGTACTACCTGATCGTGTGCTTTTTCTGCACCAATACCACAATATACTGTTATTTTTTTGCTTTCATTTATGACTTTTGCCAATTGCTGTAATTCATTATCTGAAGGACGAATTACGGGATTACAATGAAAATATTGAGTTGATATATTGCTTTCAACCGCTTTTAATTCTGACACATCTCCAGGCAAACCAATAACGGCAACGCCCTTTTTACCTAAAGCATGTTGTATGGCAGTTTGTATAATTCGGGGTGCTTGCTCTGCTGTCATAATCATCTGATTATAAACACTGCAATCATCAAAAAGTTTAATTGTATTGGTTTCCTGAAAATAATCCATTCCCATTTCACCAGTATTGATTGTAGACGCAATAGCTAACAATGGCACGTGCGAACGATGCGCATCATACAAGCCATTAATTAAATGTACATGTCCCGGGCCGCAACTTCCCGCACAGACTGCAAAACCATCCAATTCGGCTTCCGCAGCGGCAGCATAGGCACCCACTTCTTCATGGCGCACATGAATCCATTTTATTTTGCCATTTCTTCGGATAGCATCGTTAAAATAATTTAAACTATCGCCGGTCACTGCATAAACGCGTTTTACTCCGGCTTCTACCAACATTTCTACTAATTGTTCTGCAACTATTTTACTCATTGCTTTGTTTTTTTTAAAATTAATATTCAGACTAGTATAAACATTGGTTATGGTTTACTTTCTTAATGATTAAATTTTAAATACACTTGTGTGCTGTAAAATCTATTTGGTATGGTTTTATAAATTTAGGAAAAAGAATTGGTTTGAGGAAGGTTCAAAGTGACAAAGGTTCAAAGTGGCAAAGTTTTTTTTAAGGAAGAGACTAAGATTATAAGGTTCTGAGTTGCTAAGGTTTTTTATAAAATAGTAAAGGTTCAGAGGGAAGAAAGTTTTTAAACTTCACTTCCCTCTGAACCTTTAATGAAATCTTAGAGTCTTAGTAACTTAGAACCTTAGCACCTTAGCCTAAAATGGATCTGCAGTAACCTTAAACTTCATCTCAGCTTTTACAGTTACATCTTTTGTCACCGTTTCTTTTAATGTAACCTGAGTTCTAATTTTATATTTGTCGGCTTTTATGTATTGATCTAGTTTTTTATCGGTACAAATTAAATCAATCTTATTTGTTGTTGACGTAATATTGTCCTGATAAGCCAATTCTACTTCATTAGAATCTGTAGTCGAAATATATAAATGAATCGATTTTAAAAATGTAAAAGTTTTATCTGCAGGATCAGCGATTGATAATTGAAGTGATCTCAATTTTACATCTTTTACCAGACTTGCTTTTGTTTTGTTGTTTTGAAATTCAGCTGATGAATTGGTTGTAACATCAGGCATAACAATTTCTGTAGGCAAATTGACAGGAGAAGTACTCTTTATTTTGATTGCTGTTTCATTTGAAATATTAAAGGTTAATAAGTCCTCAACAGCATCACAAGAGGTTAAAAATAAAGATAAAAAAAGAGAGAGGGCAATAAGTTTTAATTTCATGTTTAAATGGGTTTTCCTTAAATACGTTGTTTAAGGAGAGTTGGTTTTTGTTGTTTAGGTTCAAAGGGACAAAGATTCAAAGGAACAAGGAAAAGAACCAATAAAATTGAAAATTCTCAAAACCTTTGAACCTTTGTTGCTCTGAACCTTTGAACCTAAAATCGGAACAATAAAAAAAAAATATTTTTTTTATTGTTCCGATTTTTCATTTTGGAATATAAAAAGTATTTTTGCGCATGCAACACAACGTACTTATTTTAGATTTCGGATCGCAATATACTCAGCTTATTGCGCGTAGAGTTCGCGAATTAAATATATTCTGCGAAATTTTCCCTTACAATCACTTTCCTAGTGATTTATCACCTTATAAAGCCGTAATTTTAGGAGGAAGTCCTTTTTCTGTTCGTGCAGAAGATGCTCCACATCCTGATTTATCTCAAATTCGAGGCAAGCTTCCTATGTTGGCAGTTTGTTACGGAGCACAATACTTAGCTCACTTTAGTGGAGGAGAAGTAGCGGCTTCAAACACCAGAGAATACGGTAGAGCAAATTTATCTTATATTAAGGAGAATGAAGTTTTCTTTAACGACGTTTCAGAAAACAGCCAGGTTTGGATGAGCCACAGTGATAGTATCAAAGCTTTGCCAACAAATGCAGTAAAATTAGCAAGCACGCATGACGTAGAATATGCTGCTTACAAAATTGAAGGCGAAACTACTTATGCTATTCAATATCACCCGGAAGTTTTCCATTCTACTGATGGATCAAAAATGCTTAAAAACTTTTTAGTAGATATAGCTGAAGTTCCTCAAAACTTTACACCAAATGCTTTCGTAGAAGAGATGGTGGGAGAGTTAAAAGAGAAATTAGGAAATGATAAAGTAGTTTTAGGATTATCCGGAGGAGTAGATTCTACTGTAGCGGCAGTTTTATTGCACCAGGCAATTGGTAAAAACCTATACTGTATTTTCGTAAATAACGGCTTGCTTCGTAAAAACGAATTCCAAAATGTATTAGATCAATACAAAGGAATGGGATTGAACGTAAAAGGAGTAGATGCAGGAGATCGTTTTCTTGGTGAATTAGCCGGAATCAGCGATCCTGAAACCAAACGTAAAACAATTGGTCGTGTATTTATTGAAGTTTTTGATGATGAATCACATTTGATCGAAGATGTAAAATGGCTGGCGCAAGGAACTATTTATCCTGACGTTATCGAATCGGTTTCTGTAAAAGGGCCATCGGCAACTATTAAATCGCACCATAATGTTGGTGGATTGCCAGATTATATGAAATTAAAAATTGTAGAACCACTTAGAATGTTGTTTAAAGACGAAGTTCGAAGAGTTGGTGCTACTTTAGGAATAGATCCTGAATTGTTAGGAAGACACCCTTTCCCGGGACCAGGATTATCAATCAGAATTTTAGGTGATATTACTCCTGAGAAAGTTCAGATTTTACAAGATGTTGACGCTGTTTTTATTGACGGATTAAAATCTTGGGGATTATACGATAAAGTTTGGCAGGCTGGAGCAATCTTGCTTCCGGTAAATTCTGTTGGTGTGATGGGCGATGAGCGTACTTACGAAAAAGTAGTAGCACTTAGAGCTGTTGAATCTACAGATGGTATGACTGCTGACTGGGTTCATTTGCCTTACGACTTCTTGATGAAAGTGTCAAATGACATTATAAACAAGGTAAAAGGCGTGAATCGCGTTGTTTACGATATAAGTTCAAAACCACCTGCAACAATTGAGTGGGAATAGTACTATTTTTCAAATTAAGGCGTTACATTTGTAACGCCTTAATTTTTTAAACCTACTATTTATGAGAGAACTTTTAACGATTTCTCTTGTCTTTATTTTGTCTTTTAACAAAATAACTGCACAAGATTCAATTATTGAACACAAAATTCAAAAAGGGGAAACGGCCTATTTTATTGCCCAAAAATACAAGGTTTCTGTTGATGAAATTTACAAACTCAACCCTGAATCACAAAGCGGAATCCAAGATAATCAAGTTCTTAAAATTCCGGTTCATTCTACAGAAAAACAAAATCAAAAGCAACAAATTACCCATGTTGTTGCTGCAAAAGAAACACTTTACGGCATTTCAAAACAATACAAAGTTACCGTTGATGCCCTTCAGAATGCCAATATTGAAATTCTGGCCAGTGGACTTCAAATGGGGCAGGAATTAGTTATTCCGCAAAACGGCGAAAATTTTCCAAAAACTGAAATTGCAACCTCTTCAAAAGTAAGCCATCAGGTAGTTGCTAAAGAATCGTTGTTTAGTATAGCCAGGCAATACAATGTTTCGGTTCAGGATCTTGAAACCTTGAATAAAGAATTACTTCAAAACGGATTGCAAATTGGTCAGACCATTGCGATTCCAAACAAAAGAAAAACATTAGACGGAAGAGTTCGTGTAATTAATAATGAAACCATTTTTCACGTTGTTGAAGCCAAAGAAACTAAATTTTCGATTGCTAAAAAATATGGAATTTCTATCGATCAGTTAGAATCTCAAAATCCTGAAATTGTAAACGGATTGGTTGTTGGTAATAAATTAGCGATCAATACTACAGCAATTAAAGCCACAAACGAAAGTGAAGAATTGATGTTGGCTCTTGCCGAAAAACAAGTTGTGGTGGAAAAAACAAAAGCTAAAACAGTTGAGATTGATGATTTAAAAGACAGGCTTGTTGTTCAGAAAGAAATGAATCAAAAGATCATCAAGATTAATGATTTGAAAGTCAATCTGAATGATATGAATGGTTCTAAAGAAAATTCGGTTGAAAAACTGCGTTTAGTTTTAGAAGCTAATAAAAATGTGCAGGATATTTTGATGGCCAAATTAGATTCGTTAGTTAATACGATGAATAATGATTTGGTTGATTTGAAAAGAATGGATGTTTTGAATGTTGATGAATCAAAAAGATTAGAAAAACAATCCTATGAAAGTATTGGGAAAACAAGTGAATTGTCTTCTCAATTAAAAAAGGAATTGGCTGAAAACAGAAAAGCATATGCCGGTTTAATGAATAAAGTGGAGCGAATTGCTGTTGAAGAAAATCAGGAATACAAGAAGAAAATCCGCGAAAGCGAAAAGACTAAACCATCCACTTCATTGCAAAAACGTCTTTTTTTAGAAGAAATTAAACATTATAAAATAGGACAGGAACAAGGTGATGCACAAAATCAGCTTTTAATTGCTAAAATTGATTCCTTAGATACTCAGAAAAAAATTGAGGTAAAACGTCATATCAGCATGGCGAATTATTACAGTATAGAAGCCCGACAATTTGATGATAAGCTGGCTTTGATAAAATTGAAAAAATATCAGGATGATGCTTTAAAAAATCAAAACAAAACCGATTCTAATGAAGCTTCAAAAGCAATTTCTCTGGAAGAAATGAAGAGAGAATTAAAGGAAAATCCTCTTAAAAACGATAAAACAATAAAAGTAGAAGTTTTTGATAATCTTAAAGAAGTTTCAAATGGCTATTACTTAGTTTTAGGTATATTTACAGATGCGACACCGAGAGATAAGTTTATTATGAAACTTATTGATTCTGGGGATTTTAACGCTAGTTTTTTCTTTAATATAAACAGTCTTTCGTATTATGTTTACTCAGACAGATACCAAAATATGGAAGAAGTTTTATATAAATGCAAGAAAAAAGAAGAAGATGAGTTATATAAAGACATCATTATTGCTAAGGCCGAAATTGACCTTAGGGAATAATTGGAAAAAAATTAACAAGTGGCCTGAATCTTGCTTTGAACAAAATTAGTATCTTGTTTTTGAATTAAAAATTAAATTGTTTAAGCCATATTATGAAGTATTATTTTGCCTTATTATCCCTAGTATTTTTTGTTACTTGTTCTGCCTTTTCGCAGGAAAAAGTGGTAAAATATACCGTTTCCAGTGGAGAAACTATTAATCAGATTGCCCTGAAATTTAAGGTAACACCTTATGATATTTATGCATTAAATCCGGATGCCAGAAGTGGTGTGAAACCAAACACTGTTTTATTAATCCCGACTACTGTGAGTAAAAATGGAGCTGCTAAAACCGAAGTACCTAAAGCGAACGTAGTTTCTAATTCAAAAGAAATAATTTATGAAGTTCAGCCAAAAGAGACTTTTTATAGCTTAGAAAAGAAATTTGGTGTTTCTGACGAAGCGCTAAAGGCAGCAAATCCTGGTCTTGAAAAAACGGGTGTTCAGATTGGTCAGAAATTAGTAATTCCTGCAAAAGGAGCTGCTCCAAAAACTAATTCAGCGGTTGCAAAAGCAACTAAAGAAAAAGGAGCGGAAAAATATGTTTATCATGATGTTGTTGCAAAAGAAACTAAATTTTCGATTGCGAAAGAATATAATACTACGATAGCCGATTTAGAAAAACGCAATCCGGAAATTGTGTCTAACTTACCAGTTGGATACCGTTTGACTATAAAAGGAACAGCGCCTAAAACGGAAAATTCAGCACCAGTGGCTCATGTTGCCAAACCTGCCGAAGCTCCAAAAAAAGTTACTACTTATATGGAATATCAGGTAAAACCTAAAGAGACTTTTTATAGTTTAGGAAGAACGTTTCATATTACTCAGGAGGAATTGACAGAGTTGAATCCGTCACTTTCTGAAGGAGTAAAAGAAGGAATGGTTTTAAAAGTACCGTCGGGATATTTAGCACCAACGCCTATTATTGCGCAAGCAGTACCAGTTGAAAAGGCAGCTGAGAAACCAATTGCTAATGCAGGTAGTGGTGGTATTTCAGTTTTAGAAAAAGTAAAATCGGAAACGGTTTCTGCAGATCCTGAAGTGATTGAGCTGACAAAAAAGAAAGGGCAAACGGACCGTAAAAAAATGGTTTTATTATTGCCTTTTAATTTAGCTAAAATGCAAAATGATACAACGAGCACAGCAAATCGTATTAAAAATGATAAATTTTTGAACATGACACTTGATTTTTATTCAGGTGCGATGATGGCAATCGATTCGGCTAAAACTTTAAAATTGCCAATTGATGTTTCTATTTATGATTCTGGTGAAACCAAAACAGCATCAAATGTTTCGGGTTTAATTGCTCAGAATAAATTGCAGGATGCAAGCGCGGTTATAGGGCCCTTTTATCAAACTAATGCAGAAACAACAGCTAATTCATTACGTTTGTATAACGTACCGGTAATTTCTCCATTGTCAAAAGATACGGCAAATCCAATCGATAATTTGTACCAGTCTATACCAACAAATGATGTGGTAAAAAATGCTGTTTTTGATTATATGCGTGCTAAAAATGGAAATATTGTAGCTGTTGTAGATAAGAAAAAAGAATCGGTAATCAGTTATATCAAACAAAATCAAAAAGGGGTTGTATTTGCTGCTTTAAGCGAAACCGGAGGTTTAGATGTTGCCAATTTAAAAAGCTTGTTATTACCAAACCGAATGAATTATGTGGTGATGGAAACCGGAAATACGGCGATGGTTAAAACGACTATAAAAGCCTTGCTTGATGCGCAAAAATCTTGTCAGGTACAGTTGGTAATTTTAGAACCAAACAGTACACTTGATACGGACGAAATTAGTTTTGAAAACCTGATTAAACTGAAATTAATGTATCCGTCAGTAACACGTGAAAGTGATGAACAAGGTGTTTTGATTTTTGAAAAAGAATATCGCCTTAAAAACAAGGTAAATCCAAATACGTACGCAACAAGAGGATTTGATGTTACTTTTGATACCATGATGCGTTTGGTTCAGGGGAAAACCTATCAGGAAACAGCAGATTTAATGACAACCGAACAAGTTGACAATAAATTTCAATATTACAAAAAAGAAGATGGAGGACACGCCAACAAAGGGGTGTACATTTTATATTACGATTCAGATTTAACTTTAAAAGTAGCAAACTAATGACATCAAAAGTAACCTATTTAGGTGATTTAAGAACACAATCAATTCATGTGCAATCAGGAAGCGAAATCATTTCAGATGCACCACTAGATAATAACGGAAAAGGAGAAGCTTTTTCTCCAACCGATACTGTTGCCAATGCTTTAGCAAGTTGTATGATGACTATTATGGGAATCAAAGCACGCGATTTGAACTCAGATTTCGTAGGTTCGACCGCTGAAGTAACAAAAATTATGAATGCTGAGCCAAGACGAATTGGTGCAATTGAAATTGTTTTTGATATGCAAGGTGTTGAGGACACAAAAAGCCGCACAATTTTGGAACGTGCAGCAATGACTTGTCCTGTATTTTTAAGTTTAAGTTCGGAAATTGAAAAACGAATTACTTTTAACTGGAAGTAATTTGAATTTATAGCGTAAAAAAGCCATTCACATGAATGGCTTTTTGTTTTTGTACCAATTCTATTGAGTCGTTTCTGTTTTTAACTCTTCGAGAATTGGCGTTGCAATAGTTTTGATTTCTTTTTGAATGGTTTCGTTTTTTTGCTCAAAAACTACAATATTATTTTTGCCTTTTTTAAGCCAGCATCCTGGAACATAAAGCGTTTGTTGCGGTCCAATGCTCCAATAGCGTCCAAGATTGATTCCGTTGATAAATACGATTCCTTTGCCCCAGACGCGCATGTCTAAAAATGTATCTCCAGTTTTATTCAAAGTAAAAGTTCCCTGATATAAAGTTGGGCGGTTTGCTTTTCCTGAATTTTTATAAGATGCTAAATCTGGTTCTTTATTCATCGGTAACGAATACATTTCCCAGTTTCCGGTGATCGTTTGACCATTGATAATTACCGGACTTATGATTCCTTTCGTATTGGCGTTAATTTGAGAGCCGTAATTAATGCGTCCCATATTTTCAACCACTATATCTAAAGTTGCATTAAACGGAACTTCAATTTCACAACTGTAGTTTTTATAATATCGGTTTAGTTCGGCAACTTTTTTTCCGTTTACGTATACGATCGCATAATCGCGTAAACCATTTAATTCTAGTTTTCCACTGATGGGTTGTGTGAATTTTTTGCTGTACCAAACATAACCATCACCTTGATTCAATTGCTCAAATGTTTGTGGATTATCTTCAATTACCGGATTAATTTTAGCTTTTAAATCGGCTAAATCAACAGCTTTGGTTAAGGCGATATTCGGAATTGTAATTACCGGTATTTTGGGTGGAATGGCAGGAGTTTCGGTTGTTTTTAATAATTCTCTTAAAGCATTATATTTGGGAGTTGCCCAGCCAGCTTCACTAATGGGTGCATCATAATCATAAGAAGTCATATCAGGCTGAATGTCGTGTTCTTTGTCATAATTGGCTCCCGAAGTAAAACCAAAATTTGTTCCGCCATGAACCATATAATAATTAAATGAAATCTGATTGTCGAGATATTTTTGAGTCTGACGAACGGTTTGCTCCGGTTTCTGAATTGGGAATGGTTCTGCCCAATGATCCAGCCAACCCGGATAAAATTCGGCTACCATATAAGGCCCTTGATTGTTATTAAATTGATTCACTACTGCTTTTAGCTTTACAACATCATCTTCACCATTGGCAGTCGGTAAAGCACCAGGTAAAGCGCCGCCTTCAAAAAGCCAGCTTCCATCTGAAGTAAAAAACGGAACTTCAAAACCAACATCTTTTAATTGTTGAAATACGGCTGAACTATATTTTTTGTGTTCTTCAAGCGAAACATCTTTGCGCTGCGCTACATAAGAACCAAATTCGTTTTCGCCCTGAACCATAATAATGGGCCCGCCTTTGGTAATCTGTAAGTCTTTGACCTGATTGTATAACTCTGTAAAATAAGCTTTTGTAGCTGCCAGATATGCTTCGTTATGACCACGGATAACCATATTTGGAACGTTTTGCAAAAACCACGGATAACCACCAAATTCCCATTCGGCACATACATAGGGACCCGGACGAAGAATAACAAATAATCCTTCTTCCTGTGCTGTTTTGATATATTCGGCTAAATTTTTATTGCCTGTTTTAAAATCCCAAACTCCGGGAGATGTTTCATGATAATTCCAAAATACATAGGTTGCCACCGCATTTAAACCCATTGCTTTCATCATTTGTAAACGATGACGCCAGTAAGGTTGCGGAATTCGCGAATAATGCATTTCACCCGAATGAATTTGGATGGGTTTGCCGTTTAATAAAAAATTTCCATCACGTATAGCAAAAGTCTGTTTTTGTTGCGCTGCTATTGAAGCTACCAGAAGCAAGGAAAATAAGAGAGTAATATAATTTTTTTTCATTTGTTTTAATTTAAGAGAGGTAAACAAACAAGAGAGCACTATATTAATTGTGCTCTCTTGCTTTCACCTAACTAACCAATAAATTTTTATTCTGAAAACTCTAATTTTTGTAATTTGTTCCAGCCACCACGAGTGAAATCAGGAATTTCGACCGGCACAGAGCCTTTATCAAGCGAAATTTCAGTTAATGGACCTAAACAAGACCACTCTGCCAGGTCATAAACATCCATATCTAACGGAAGTCCTTTTTGCAGGCAATGAATCAACCGATAATCCATGATAAAATCCATTCCGCCATGGCCACCCACTTTTTTGGCTTGCTCTTCGATATTTTTCACCATTGGATGTTTGTATTTTTCCATTAATGCTTTTTTTACTTCTTCGGGAACAAAGGAATGTGCACTTAATTTTTCGTGATTTGGTTTTACATCATCACCTAATTCTTTCCCGTCTAAAGCATAACCTTCTAAAGGATACTTGTTTGCAAAACCTTTTGTTCCGCTCAACTGATACATTCTGCTATAAGGACGTGGAGAAGTTACATCATGCTGAATTTGAATTGTTTTTCCGTTTTCGGTACGGATCATGGTCATCGTATGATCTCCATTTCTAAAATCTTTAATTTCCTGACCTGATTTTTCTTTGATATAAGCAGGATTTCCAACCGCTTTTGTATCTATAGAAACCAGAAAATTCATTTTGTCACCACGATGAATATTCAATGCCTGACACGCTGGCCCCATACCATGTGTCGCATAAACATCGCCACGGTGTTTGATATTATAATCCATTCTCCAGTTGTTCCAGTATTCTCCCCAGAAAGGCTGTAAACCGTGAATGTAAGATCCTTCAGCATGAAGAATTTCTCCAAATAAACCTTGTTGTGCCATATTTAAAGTGGTAAGCTCAAAGAAATCGTAAACGCAATTTTCAAGTTGCATACAATGTTTTCTGGTTTTTTCAGAAGTATCAATCAGTTCCCAAATTTCTTTCATAGTCAAAGCACCCGGAACTTCAATTGCGACATGTTTGCCATCTTTCATAGCCTGTACACCAATGAGTGCATGATGTTTCCAGTCTGTCGCAACGTAAACTAAATCAACATTAGGTAATGCTGTAACTTTTTTCCATGCATTTTCGTCTCCAAAAAATTCCTGTGCTTTAGGAAGCCCGGCTTTGGTTAAAATTTCATTAGCCGATTGTGTATTTTTTTCCAACATATCGCATAGCGCAACAATTTCTACTCCTGGAATATGTGTCATTCTTTCTACAGCTCCGGGACCGCGCATTCCAAGTCCGATGAAAGCGATACGAACTGTTGGGATAGGGGCGGTAGCCAAACGTAAAACATCCTGTTGATTTTTCGGACGTGTTGGTGTTTTGGTTTTAATCATTTGTGCCGATGTCATCGTCCATGCGAACAAAAGAATAAAGACAATCGTATGTTTTAAAAAAGTAGTTTTCATAAATGTTTTTATTTTTGAAATAGGGCTTTTACGGTAATCTTTAAAGTCGATTTCTGGTTTTTTTGTTATGGATAATTAGTTTGTTTTGAAATACCTCTCTAATGAACCAGATTAGAGAGGCTTCAAAAACAAACAATTCTAAATAATTAAAATTTTTGAATTGAAATTCAAGTGCATACTAATTACTAACTTTTAGAATATAAGATTTGATTGCTTAAAAAAATAAACTGTATTATTTGCTTAATCTTTTAATCAATGCTGTAACATGTTTTTTAGTGTCTTCGTCCAATGTTGATAACGCTTTGTCGCCTTCTGTTGGTGCATATTTGGTCAGACCAATTATACCACCTGAAATCACATTGTAAGATTGATTTTTGATACTTTCTTCCATTAATGCCTTATAAGATACATCACCAGTTGAAGCCAATTTTATAAGGGCAGTCGCTCTGCAAATAGTCTTTTTATCATTTTTAGCAATATCAACCAAGGTTTTAATTGCTTCCTCTTTGATTTGATTATCTCCCAAATCAATTGCTTTAATACTAAGAACTTGCAAATCGTCCTGCTGATCTTTTAAACCAGCTAACAGAATAAGTTGCGCTTCATGACTTTTATCTTTAGTTGCAAATTTTATAGCTTCAATTCGGTTATAATACGTTGGTACATTTTTGTATTGATACAAATAATCAGCTATTTTTTTATTGTCTCTAACTTCACCTACTAAGATTTTATCAGGATCAAGATCTACGAAAGTAGGTTGAGATGGAATGTCAAAACTGAAATTTTGTTCTCTTTGATCAATTACAATTTCTTTTCTGATTTTTGTTCCGTTTACATAATAATCCACTTTTAGAGGAAGACTAAACGTCTGAACTGCAATTTCCTGAACTTGTTTTACTGCAATAGTAGCTTTGCCGTTTGCATATCCGTATTCGATATTCAAAATTGGGTTTCCGCCCTGATAATACCATTGGTTAAAATAAGGGCTCCAGTCTTTTCCTGTAACTTCTTCCATTGCCAAACGCAATTGATGCGTCTCACCGGATTTATAAGCATTTGCAGTCAAATACAAATTCAATGATTTGAAAAATGCTTCATCACCCATTTGATTTTTGATCGCATACAAAATAATAGACCCTTTTGAGTAACTGATATTATCAAACAAATCATCTTTATTTTTATAATGAAAACGAGCTAAGATTTCGCTGTTGCCATTTTTCTGAGAGCGTAAATAGTTTTGCAATTTTTCATAGCGTGAGCGGTCTTCTCCATCTTGTCCGGCGTCATGTCCGTGCCAAAGAACTTCTCCAAAAGTGGCGAAAGATTCGTTCATGGTTAAATTGGACCAGGATTCGGCAGTCACTAAATCACCAAACCATTGGTGAAAAAGTTCGTGGGCAATAGTACTTTCCTGATTGTCGTCAAGTAATTCTCTTTCTGTTTTTTGAACATATTCTCCATGAACCGTGGCAGAAGTATTTTCCATTGCACCTCCAAAATAATCTTTACAAACAATTTGAGAGTACTTTGGCCACGGATATTCAACTCCTAACATTTTGCTGTAAAAGTCCATCATATCTGGCGTTTTCCAAAAAATCTGTTTGGCATAAGGCGCATATTTTGGTTCTAAATAATAACTTACTTCTTTACCTTTATAAGTGTCTTTGTAGATTTTAAAATCTCCAACTGCCATCATAAACAAGTACGGCGCATTGGGTTGATCCATTTTCCATGTATCGGTTCTCGTTCCGTTTTTATTGTCTTTTTGAGAAGTCAATTTTCCGTTTGACAATGTGGTATATTTTGAATCTACAGTTATTGCAATTTCAGAAGTTGTCTTCTGATTTGGTTTGTCAATAGTCGGAAACCATGCCGAAGATGCTTCTGTTTCACCTTGTGTCCAAATCTGTATCGGTTTGTCTTCTTTTCCATCAGGATTTATAAAATACAATCCTTTTGAATCGGTCATAGATTCACCGCCTTTTGTTTTTAGTTCATTAGGTTTTGCTATATAATTTATATAAACAATATATTTTTCAGTGCTTTTATATTTCCTGTTTAAAGTGATAAAAACCTGTTCGCTGTCCTGGGTATATTGCAACGGAATAGTTTTTTTGCCATCAATAATGGCAATTTCTTTAAATTCCATTCCTTTGGCATCTAAAGTAAGCTGATCCGTTTCGTAAAAATGTGGTTTTAAAGTAATCCAGGCTTTTCCATTTAAATGACGTTTTCCGTAATCAAAGGAAACATCTAGTTTGGTATGTACCAAATCATGGACTTTTAATGCCGTAACTCTGTAAGCAGTTAATTCATCAGTTTTTTGATCTGTAGTTTGTGCTTCTATTTTTTGTCCCATCAGTACGATAAGGCTAAAAAGGCTATATTTTAGAATTAGTTTATTCATCTTTGGTTGTTTATAATTTTTTTTTTTGATGATGCTATTATAATTTTTCTATAATTCTAACTTCACCATCTTTTTCATCTTCCGTTAAAATTGTAGCTTGTTTTTTGGTATACATTTCCAAACTCCATTGCACAATTTTATTTGTCGGATATAATTCTGCCTGATGTTTCAGCCACTCTTCTGCTTGTTTTTGAGAGGAAGTTTTCTCGATAGCCCACGCCGAAACCAATTGATTGGCCGGTAAGAAATTCATAACTGTATTATCAATTTTTGGATTGAAGGCAACAATTTTTTGTAATGATTTTTTCGCCGTTTCAGTATCGCCAAGGCTAGTATAACATTGATAATCTAACCAGTTTTCCAGTCTTTCATCAATATTTTCATCGTATGGTTTTCCAACACCCAGATTTTCTGGCCATAGTTTTGCTTGTTCAATTAATGTTAAAGCTTTTTTATATTGCTTATTTTTCATTTGTGCCAAAGCCTGCATCAATTTAGCTTCATGATACAATTGTCTTCCACTTGTTGCACCTTCAAATGGAAGGATTTTCAATTTGGTTAAAAAGGCATCCGCTTCAGCGTATTTTTTATTCAATAAAAGCGTTTTACCATACAACATTCCCACTACATAATTTTCAGTATGGCGTTTGTAAAATGGTGCTATAGTAGCCAAAGCTTTATCATTTTGTTTTTCGATAATGTAATGTTCAGTCAATAATTTTGGATACCTCCAGCTTTGAGCATCTAATTTGATTGCTTGCTGAAGACTCGTTACAACCAATTGAGAATCATCTTTGAACAACGAAGCTTTAGCAGCATAAAAAGCAGGATCGTTTGGTTTTGTACCACATTGTAAAAACAATTCTTTTGCTTTTGAAATGTTGTTGCGATTCCATTCGATCAAAGCCAAATGATATTTCAATTGCCATTGCTCATTGTTTTTTGTCAAACTTTCAAGAATTTCGGCAGTTTCACCACGGAAAGGAAAACTAATTCCGGGTTGAATTTTGTTCAAATCAACTGCTTTGTTTTCTAAAAATGATTTCCAATATATAATTTCAGCACTTGGAGCCGCCACCGTAAAAACTTTTACAGCTTCGTCCGTAAGGCCCAGATGCTGATACCAAATACCTAATTCAAGATAAGTCTGCTCTGGCATTTCATTTTGAATTAACGAAGTGAAATCTGATTTTGAAGCATTTGAATTGTTCCAAAGGAATTTTTCAAAGCCAACAAAATGATTTAAAGGATCGACTTCATTAATTTTATCTAAGATCGAATGTGCTTTTTCAGATTTGTTTTGAATACGATAGATCACCGCTAACAATTGTAATCCTTCCAAATTATTCTGATTGTTTAACAAGCTTTTTTCAGCATATTCAATTGCTTTTGCCTGATCATTTTCTGCAAAATAAATTTTACTCAACGCAGTGTAGGCAGAGCTGCGATATTCAACACTTGCAGCAGCAATATCTAAACCATCTTTTGCATCCGTTGTATTTCCTAAATGAAGATTGGCAAGACCGTAGTAATAATTGGCAGCAGGATTATACGTATCGATTGCTAATGCTTTGCTTGCAGTTGCAACTGCTTCTTTGTATTCTAATTTTCTAATTTGTAAACCTGCTAAATCAGAAAGGGCAGGAGCGTAATTTGGATCTTTTTTAAGACAGGCCGTTAAGAATTCTTCGGCTTTTATATAATCTTTAAAACTGACATAATTTTTTCCCTGTAGATATAATCCGTAAACCGAATTACTATCAAAATCTTTCGGAACTTCTAATGGTCGTGCCAAATTGCCATCTTCCGGAGCAGAATTCCAAACCAGTTTATTAGCGCCCAAAACCAGTTTTAATTTGTTTGGATCGACAGTAACGGGAATCGAATCTTTGAATAATTGCAACGTATTTAAGGCAATATCCTTAGAATACACTTTCTTGCCATTATCAAAAACTTCTAATTTTTCATTTAGTTTTTGAAGTGGAGAAAGATAGATTTTAAGCCAGCCATTTTCATTTTTAACATTAACAGCACCATAATTGTTTGCTTTTACAAAACCTTTTGTCTGTTTTACGGGAAACCAATATTCTGTCCAGGCATCTGTTTGATAAGGAGCGAAAGAGCGTTGTTTAAAAGGAGTTAAATTGCTGCCTTCACTTGCCTGATTAAATAATCTTCCGCTTTGTACTTCAACATATTGTCCATCTGTATCGGTCAATAATTTTTCCCAAATCATGCCTTGTTGCGACAATCCCCAAATCCATATTTTTTTACCAGGTTTATCATCATGATTGCCATATCTTCCCATTCCGAAATCTTCGTCATGATAGTATCCTCCAAAAAAATCATTGTATTTGCCAAAAACATGATAGGATTTATAACCACCAAAATCATTGTTTTTATAAAAGGATAAATCTTTACTGTTTTCTTTGTCAATTGGCCACGCATTATGTTCGCCATTATGTCCAATATATCTTTGTCCCGGATAAATAAATTGTAAACTTTGTGATGCCTTAATTCCCGTATTCATCCAGGTATAGTAAGGCTGTTCAAATTCAGTTGAGTTAAACCAAAAGGAGTTTGTGGTAAAATAGGCTTTGTCTTTGGGTAAATTGATGTCCAATTTCCATGAAGTGCGGGTTAGTAAATCTAAAACACCAATTACACAGCTGATACTTCCATCTTCTCGTGTTATAATTTTGTAATCAACAGGAGTTGCGCAATTAGGAGTATGTCCAATAATTCCGTAATTCCCTTCAACACCGCCACTTGTCCAGGGACCGCGCATGGCAATATCTCTAAATTTGATAACGTGATTGTTGTAAATAAAATCTTTTCCGGTTGATTTTTCAACGGCTGACCAAACTTTTCCACCAATTTCAGGAATAATCATCAGTTTAATATAATCGTTTTCTATCTCGATTACTTTCCATTCTTTTTGAACCGGTTTATCTGTAAAGCCATCAAAACGGAAATAAGGATAAACCTTTGTATCGGGTTTTGGAATAGGATCAGGATCTGAAAACGGGTAGGTTGTAAAGACTTTTTTATATTCCTTAAAGGTTGGTTTATTTTGTGCGGTGACAAACAGGCTTCCAAAGAGTAAAATTGATAAGAAAGGTTTAAGTTTCATATGGAGAGCTATTTTTTGAGGTTATTTTTTGCCACAGATTTCACAGATTAAAAGATTTTAATTTGGGTAATGTGTGATTAATTAATTTAACTATATTACATATATCGATTAAAATGTGCCTTTAGGCACTAAATATTGGTAGAAAATTTTGTATTAGAATAATATAGCGTGCCGTAGGTACGCAATAATTATCTTTTTGTTGGTACCTACGGCACGCCAACGAATTTTGGAAAATTTTCTACCAATATTCCGTGCCTAACGGCACAAAAAAACTAATTTCAATTCTTGATTTGCACTATTATTACTTAACAATCAACAACCATCCTTTTCCTTTACTTACTGGTAATTCATCTTTAGCAGTAAACTTTTGTGCAGGTTGGAAATTTGCCACTTCTGGAGCTGTAATTGTTGCTTTTGAAGGATCGATTCCTAGTTTTTTCCAGTCGATGCTTAGTTTTACTTGTACATCAGTATCAGCCCAGCTTGCAATTGAAATTAAAGTTGAACCGTTCTTTTTGTAAACGGTTGCCAATACTTTGTCGTTATTTGTTTTTACCGGACAGTTTTCACTCCAATATCCAATCATTTCAGAACCTGTTATTCCGAAAGTATCCCATAATTTCCAGATCGCTCTGGGATCAGCATTATGGCTCCAAGGCATTCTGTTTGTCATTCCGTAAACCATTCCTCTCCACGGATTTCCGCCATCTTGCAGCATTTCGCCCATTAATCCGAAAGGAATTCCGCTTACTTCAGTTAAGAAAAAGTCAGGCTGATTTTTTTCGTAATCAAAATATTCTCCAAACCATAATTTATTGATGTACGGGAAATGCTCCATGTATAAGTTCGCACTGTTATTAAATCCGTCACTTTTATTATACTGATTAGCACTGTGCAAATCGATTATTCCAGGATGACCGTCTTTGGTCAAAACTCTTTTTACACGTTTCATAGTGATACGGTCAAAAGCAACATCATCAAGATAAATACCGTCGATACCAACATTTTGAGTTAACCAATTCATTCCTTCAACATAATAATTGTGCCAACGGTTCATACCGCTATTAACGATTGCAGCATCTTTAATTTCAGGTACAAACCAAGCCGCGATATAATCGTCGCCAACATGCTCCTGCAACCATGAGAAACCACCACCTTTTCCTGGAGAATAAATTTCATGACCTAAACTTCTTAGAGCAAATGTTTCGTAAGCTTTGTTTGAAACTTCTCTAACGGTATTGTAAATTTTTACTTTTAATCCTTTTTCATGTGCTTCGTTGATATAACTTTTCATCTTTTTAAATTCAACAAAAGGATAATTGATATAAGGATTAATTGCATTTGCATGGTGAATATTAATTACCGTGGCACCCGTTTTGGCAATGGTATCAATTGGACTGTATTTGTGATAGAATTTAGTATTCCATTGAAAGTCTGTGTTTAATGCGTGGAAAGGTGTAATTAATAAATTGAAGTTATAATATAAAATATCTCCTTTTTTAACGTTACGTGCTCCACTGTAAGCATTGACCAAAACCGATTTTTGGTTTGGCGTTATTGTGATTCCACCTTTATTATCATTACCCCATGAAGTTGGTAATAATAATGGTTTCTGTAAATAGAAATTGGTGTTTAACGGACGGCTGTATTTCTCATCTCTCAAAGAAAATTGCAAACCGGAATTTACATTTCCAATCCAGGCACCATCTTGGTTTTTATGAGCAACATCCCATTTCCAGTCAAAATTTTCAGGACGATTTCCGCCTTTTTGACCTAATCCCATCATATATTTTGCTGATGAAGACTGCATTGGTAAATGAATATTGATATCATTAAAAGAAGCATCTTCAAGAGCTGTAATTTTAACGCTATAATGGACAAAACCATCAAATTCAATAGAGGCATTTACATCCATTTGAAGCGATTTAGATGTCGAAGCACTTTCCCATGCTACAGTTCCGGCTTCTTTTTTAAGGAATTTAACGCCGGTATTTTTCCATTGTAATGATTCTTTTCCGGCAGCATCTACAAAATGAAAAGTAATTGGAGCGCTCAAAATATCATTTGCTTTTGTACCGATAACAGTCATTTCAGGTGTAAAGAAAGTCTGAATTTGAGAAGGGAAACCATCAGTTCCTAAAATTAGTTTTCTTCCTAATAAAGAGATTTCAGAATCTTTTATTGTTAATGGAGTATAAGGCGCAATAACCGTATTTTCCTGAGCTAAAGTGGAATTTAACCATTTCAAACGCGTCATTTTTTCAGGACTGTCGATTCCGCCATTTTTAGTAACTTCATTTGTTATTTTTATCTGAAGTGTAATTTCTTTTGATTTTCCATCAGCAATAACCGTAGCTTTTCCTGTGTAAGTTCCAGCCGAAGCCATTTCCGGAACATCAACTCCACACCACATTGCCTGAACTTTTCCTTTTGAAACAGAAACAGTTGCAGCAAAAGGCGATCCGTCATAACGAACCCCATCAGTATTGATACAATTAATGTTTTTTGAGGAAATTACAGCGCCACTTTCATTTTTTAAATCTGAAAATTGAACTTTTACATTGCTTAAATTTTCTAAGGCATAAACACCCAATTGAAAAGCTAAATATTCACCTTTCATAGCAGTATCAGCAAAACTATTTTGAACTCCTTTTTGAATCCATCTTTGTGGCAAATCATTTTTCATTCGGATAGAATATATTCTGTCTTCAGGAAAAACTAAAAAGGAATTACCGCTGTTTTTTGCAATGATGTCTTTTGTTTCGGCTGCAGTTGCAATGACTTCCATCGGGTAAAAACTATTGAAAGCATTTACACTCTGAATTTCTTTAACTGTGCAATTGTCTTTTAAATTCGTTTTGATTTTAGACAACCATGCAGCGTCCGTTTTATTTTCTGGTTTTGCATAAACTCCTTTCGGGTAATTAGCATCTCCTTCATCAATATAAGGCATATAGTAAACATAATACGTTCCTTTTCCTGAAACAGGCTCAAAGAAAATCGTACCGTTTTCTCTATTGATATTTTCTGTTTTTGTGTTTAGAATTTCCTTTCCATTTGCATCCTGAACAATTATTCTTTTAAGTTCCGGATTTTCATCTCTTCTACGCCATTCAATAATAGTTTTAGCAACATTATCTTTTCCGGTAAATTCAACAACAACGCGATGATTTCCTAACAAATTAGGATTCCAGCTGTCATTTCCATCGGTATATTTTATTTGTTGCGCAGCCAACGGCATACTGAAAATGCAAAGGCAGACAATCAATATTTTACTTAAAAGTGGTCTGTTTTTTAGGTTTAGTTTCATTTTTTTGATGTTCAGGTTAAAAGGGTATGCGTAATTAATAATTTAGTAAACTGCTTTCCATCCATTTTTTTTCCAGTAAGCAATAATGGGTTTGTAAGGCCCGTATTTGTGTTGTTCTTCGGTAAAATTGTCCTGAAAAGGACTATGTGAGTAATCAATGGGCTTACCCATTTTATTAGGATAATCAAATGTTTTTGGATTTGGTCTTTTATGAATTGCATCATCATTTACAAAAGCAGCAATATCCAATGCTTGTTGATCTGTTAAATAAGGTTTCCCGATTGTAACTTTATCATACGGCATGTTGCTTTTTAACCATTGTGCCTGTTTGATAACGCGGTGCATACTTGAACCTGGCTGATAGCCGTATTCACCCCAAAGCGGTGGATAAGTATAACCTGATTTATCTGCGTTATAAACTCCTTCGCCATTATTTCCGTGGCAACGGACACAATTTTCTACAAACAGTGCTTTTCCTCTTTCCGGACTTGCAGCTACATCTGGGAATTCAATTTCCAGGTTTTTTGCTCCTTTAAAATCGCCGTCTTTCGGAACAAATTTGCTAATCCATTTAAAGTAAGATAAAAAAGCCACCATTTCGTCGCTGTCAAGCGGAAGCGGTTTTCCGGAATGAGGACGCATAATGCAATTATTTACACGTTCGGCAAGTGTAAGTACTTTGTTTTCACGTCCGCGGTATTGTGGATAATTGTCATGAGAAGACATTAAATTGAAAGCATGAGGTTTTGTACCGGCGTCCTGATGACAATTGGTACAATTCATTTTATTGCCTAAATATTTTCCTTTGACTCCATTTGGGCCTATATAATAAGCGGTTTTTAGCATTAATTCTCTTCCATAACGAACGGATTCTCCAAATTGATCATCCGGAATTTTGGAAGTGTCAATAGTAATGTATGCCTCATCTTCGGAAGTTTTTTCTGCCAAAGTTTGAGAATTTGAAGTATTGCAAGAATTGAAAACAACAATTGGCAATGCTGAAAAGATACCAATAAGAATTATTTTTTTCATGTCTAAAATTTTTATCCTAACGGGTTTTTAAAACCTGTTAGGTATTTATTATAAATTATACCTACAAGGTTTGAAAAACCTTGCAGAAAATCAATATTTTTAATTGAGAAGAAAAGGTTTCATATTTTCTTCCGGAATAAACTGCGTACGATACGGAGGAATTTCAGACTCTAAAGCCCAAAGTAATACTCCTTTTTTGTTCGTTAAAACCGTTATATGTCTTTTTGAACAACAAACTAAAATGGTGTTTTTATCAATCATATAAGCACTTCCCATTCTGTCATTGTAAATATCTCTTGGTAAATTGATATGGAAATCCAATTTTGCTGATTTGCCTTTTTCATCTATTTTAAGAGCAAAAACTGATGATTGTTTTTTATCCACACCATTATCAAAAAACATTAAACTTCCATCTGGGTTAATGTGTGCGGCATGAGCCTGAGAGAAATTAGTATTTGCAGCCATTTTTATATTACCATCTTTTCCTAATTTCCAGATTACTTTTCCAGTTTTTGAATCTACTTTCCAAATTTGACCGTTGTTGTAAAATGAAATTAAAAAGTTTCCATCTTTATCATAATTCAGGCTGTTGGCATGAGTCCAGTCTTTTTTGGTTTTAAGTAACGCTTTATCTTTCATAGGATCTAAATCATCAAAAACGCTCCATTTCCACAGTTGTTTTCCTTTTTTATCCATGATCAAAATTCCGTCTCCGTTTATGGTGTCGTTCTTTTTTCCTCCAATAGAAGTTAAATCCATTATTTTTTGATCTACGGTTATCGTAACAATTTCGTTAGCCGATTTTTTCAGAATTTCATGATGAATGGTTTGTTTAAAATCGCCCTGTCCTTTTTTGACATGTGTTAAAGTGTCGCCCTGTAAATTGATTTCCAGGATTTCACTTCCGTAACTTGTTGGTTCATCATTTGTACCTAAAATGGAAAGAATGGTTTGGTCTTTTGTAAAATGAGTTACTTTAAATCCGGTTCCTTCAACGGTATGATACCATCTTAAATTTCCTTTGTAATCAACAATATAGGCAACTCCGGGTGTTTCTCTTTTGGCTACAAGCATAAAACCTTTTTTGAAATTTGCAGGTAAAAGTTCTGGTTTTGGGCAATTTGCCTTAAATTGTTTTTGCAACCATTCAGGTAATTTTCTAGACTTGAAAGTGTATAATTTGCCAGTATTGGTATTCTCGCCCTGAATAGTAACCAACTGAAAACTATAATTGGTTTCGGGCGTAATATTGCAAAGTACTAGTGAATGTTTAAGACCAGCTTTTGAAATTGGAGAGGTTATTTTGTTTTTTATTCCTTTTTTATCAGACCAATATTCGGCATATACCTGAACATTGTCACTCGTAGTAACATCGATTTGAATTTTCAATTCGTTGTTACTATGCGTCCCAATATTGATATTTGTGATACGACCCTGATTTTTAGAACAACTTGCCAACGCAAGTAATGTAAAAATAAAACTCCCTTTTACTATTAATTTTTTGATCATCTTGAAGGCTTCTTTAATGAAACAGCAAAGTACTTATTTTGTATAAAAATCAGGAATAGACAGACAATTAAATGCCTATTCCTGATTGGACCTCTTTTATTATTGTCTGTCGGCGTTACTTAATTTTGGGTTAAGATCAACCTGACTTTGTGGGTATGTATAATATTTGTTTTGTGGCATTTTGATTTGTGCTGGTTCTCCAACTCTTAGGTGATAGGCATTTACCAAAACATCATATTTGTTCATTCTGATCAAATCCGAACGACGTTTTCCTTCGTAGAAAAATTCCCATCCTCTTTCCTGTAAGATTGCATCTCTTAAAGTGCTTTGATTATAATTAGCCAAAACCAATAGTTTTGCATGAGATCTTGCTTTAACTTTGTTTATAAGATCTATAGCTTCTGTGGTTGGGCCACTAATTTCATTTAATGCTTCAGCTCTGCTCAATAATACATCGGCATAACGAAGAATGTTTACACTATGACCATCATAATAAGTCGTAGTTTCATCATCAGCATACTTTCTTGTTGAAACGTCTGGCATATAAAATTCGCCTGCTGGTGGTTGCGCACCTAATGATGGCGCTTGTTTGTGTAATAAACCATCAACACCTTCAAATTCAGGGAAGAAACATTGTTTTCTTTCGTCTTCATTACCAAAAGTATTATAGAAATCCCAGTTAACCGTGTAATATTGCCATCTGTTTTGAACCACCGGATGATCAATTGGTCCAAAGTGATTCAACAATTCTGTTCCGTTTGTATTGGCGTCACTTAATGAAGAGAAGATATTTTCACTACACCATTTGTTACTTTCTTTAAACAAGCCTAAGTAAGAAGGATAAAGAGTGTATTCGTTTAGGTTCATTACCTGTTGTGTCAATGTCGCTACTTTTTGCCAATCGTGGCTGCGTAGGTATAATTTTGCCATTAAAGTAAGTGCAGCACCTTTTGTGGCACGCCCTACATCATTAGTACCATAAATGTCATTATTTTTATAATTAACAGGCAATACATTGGCAGCTTCAGTTAATTCTTTTACCAGAAAAGCATCAATTTCTTCTACAGATGAAGGAGGAGTCTGATCTAAATAATTTGGATTTCCCAAATTAGCTTCTGTAATTAGAATCACCGGACCCCATGAGTCTGTTAAATCCATATAAGCAGAAGCTCTTAAAAACTTAGCTTCAGCTATAAATTGTGCTTTTTCTGCAGCAGTAATTCCAGCCATTGGAGTAATGTTAAAAATAGCAAAGTTGGCGTTTGCAATTAATTTATACATGGCATTCCAATCTTCTTTAAGCAAACCATTTGTCGAACTCCAGGTTCCTAGCGATAATTGTCCCGGATCTCCTCCATATTGGCAGTGTCCTAAATCTGTAGCAATGTCAGTCAAGGCGAAGTGTCTCGTTGCCCAATACGAAAAGTTGTCCCCTACAGATGGTCCTTTTAACCGACCATAAATAGAATTGATAGACGCTATAGCATCAGACTTTGTAGTAAAGCCATTCGTATTGGTTAAATTACTATATACCGTAGGATCAAGATCCTGGTTGCACGAAAATTGTGCTCCCGCGGTAAGTAAAAGTAGTAATAGTGTATATTTTTTCATTTTAATAAATTTAATGTTACTAAAAAAGCTTTTTAGACTAGTGAATTGCGACTTTGATACCTAAAATAAATGTTCTTGAAGCCGGGAATGAGTTGAAATCGATTCCTCCACCTAAGTTTTGCTTCGAAGCATTATCTGGAGTAAAATGTCCGTTTACTTCAGGATCGTTTCCAGAATAATTTGTAATAGTCAGTAAATTTTGACCTATAGCATACAATCTGATACTATCTATAAATTTAGCTTGTTTTAATACACTCTCAGGAATAGAATATCCGATAGAAACATTTTTTAAACGAACATAAGATGCATCTTCAACAAATTTTGAATTTACATAACTACCGTATTTACTTTTATAATATCCGTCTCTTGGTATTTCAGTATTTTCATTTGTACCGGCAACCCAACGATTTAGAGCGTCTGTACTTGTAGATGATTCACCTACCATTTTTGTCATATTATAAACAGAATAATCAAAAGCACCCTGGAAAAAGATGTTCATGTCAAAATTTCCATATTTAAAATCATTGTTTAAACCTGCAGTATAATGGGGTGTAGAATTTCCTAAATACGTTCTGTCATCAGCATTAATTACTCCATCGCCGTTAACATCAACATATTTTGGATCTCCAGCTACAGATAATGGCTGAGGAGCATAAGTTTCTCCTGTTTTTACAACTCCGGCATATTTATATCCATATAATTCACTCATTTCTTTTCCGGGAACGAGTCTTGTGAATTCCTGTCCTGAAACCGTACCACTTGGATTAGAAGTGTTAGTACTGATGATTTTTACATTATCAGCAAGCGATATTATTTCTTGTTTGTTGTAAGCAACATTTAATGATGTTGTCCAGCTAAATTTATCATTTCTAAAATTTGTGCTGCTGATTCCTAGTTCAATTCCTCGATTTCGGATAACTCCTGAGTTAATTCTTTGAACATCAAATCCCCACCATCCTCCAACAGGAACATTTAAAAGGGCATCAGTAGTTCTTTTTTCGTATACATCAATTGTTGCGCTAAGTTTATCATTAAAAAAGCCCATATCTAAACCAATATTGGTTTGCGCAGTTTGCTCCCACTTTAAGTTAGGATTTGATAAATTATTTGGTTCAGTACCACCAACAAAATTGCCATCACCAATAGTTACTCCCCAAGAAGTTAGTCTGTTCATGTATTGATAATCTCCAATACCATCATTTCCTGTAATACCATAACTGGCTCTTAACTTAAGTTCAGAAAAAGTATTTAAATTTTGAATAAAGGACTCATTAGACATTTTCCAGGCAATAGCTCCGGAAGGGAAAATTCCGAATTTGTTATTTGGACCAAAACGAGAAGATCCATCTTTTCTAATCGTAAAAGAAACCAGGTATTTATCATTGTAAGAATAATTCAAACGGCTAAAGTAAGAAGTCAGTTTAGTTTCTGTTTTCTCCGTTTCTGGTTTCAAATATACTGCCGCTCCCTGAAGATTATAATAAGTTAAGACATCATTAGAAAAACCAGATCCAGATGCTTTCATTCTCTCATAAGTATCTTTTTGATTAGAAGTTCCAACCATTGCTGTAACAGCATGCTCATTAATATTAAACTTATAAGTCAAATATTGCTCCGTGCTCCATCTAAAATAAGTTTTGTTTTCTTCTGATCCTGTTCCTTTCAAGGCAGCTCCCGCCACTAATGTGCTTGGAGTATATTTTCCCTGAATATTTTCCTGCCATTCTGCGCCGGCACCAAAGTGATAAGTTAGATTTTTGATGATTTCATAATCTAAAAACATATTTCCGTTTACTAATCTGTTGATGGTGTGGTCTGTTGGCTCTAATAATAGAGCTAATGCGTTGTCTTTTCCCTGATATTTATAATATGAGCCATCAGCATTATAGATCGGAATAGTCGGTGGTGCAGTTTGAATTGAAAACATAGGTGATAAAATATTATCTCCAAAATCACTGTTATTTCCTTCGCTTGAAGCACCGTAAACATTGGTACCCATATTCAATTTTTCATTAAATCTTTTCTCACCACCCATTCTAACACTGTACCTTTCAAAGTCTGTGTTTACAATAGCTCCTGTTTGTTTAATGTAATTTCCGGACAAGAAAAATTTAGATGTTTTATCGCTTCCACTAAAAGTAAGTGTTCTGTTCAATACTTCTCCTGTACGTGTTGCAGCGTCAAACCAGTTGGTATTGGCAATAGGAAAACTTGCCGGGAAAACCGGTGGTCTTCCGTTTTCTTTTGCAATAGCATTTTGAATATCAGCATATTGTTGTCCGTTTAGCAAAGAAGGTTCTTTAATGATGTTTTGAAAACCATCTGAGATTTCAGCTTCAACCTGCATTTTTCCTAATTTTCCTTTTTTAGTAGTAATCAAAATTACCCCATTTCCACCTCTGGCACCGTAAATTGCTGTAGAAGAAGCATCTTTTAATACCTGAATGTTTTCGATATCATTTGGGCTAATAGAAGCTCCGGTACTTGTAATAAATCCATCAACTACATATAATGGCGCATTAGAAGTATTAATTGAGTTTCCTCCTCTAATTACGATTGAAGGACTAGTTCCTGGCGCATAACTATTTTGTTGTACCTGAACTCCTGACGCACGTCCTTGTAATGCTTGTCCAACATTTGAAATAGTTCCGCCTAAGTTTAAATTGTCTTTTCCAATCGAACTTACAGAACCGGTAAGGTCTTTTTTCTTTGCTTTTCCGTATCCAACAACTACTTCATCTAGTTTTTGTCCCGCTTCTTTCATGACAATTTTAAGTGGAGCGCCTGATATGGTAACTTCCTGATCTTCCATACCAATATAAGTTATGATAAGTTTTGTAGCATTATCAGGAACCGTAATCGCAAAACTTCCGTCAACATCTGTTTGAACACCTGTTTTAGAACCTTTTACTGTTACGTTTACACCTGGTAACGGAAGTCCGTTTTGATCTGTTATTGTACCTTTTACAGTTTTTTCAAAAAATAACACCGTATTGTTTTTGTGTGATGTATCTATTGTTGAAACAGCCGAAGCCTGAAATGTAAAAACTAATAACGAAAGAACGGTTAGTTTGATTTCTTTTCCGGATAAATTGTTAATCCGAAAATCTCTTGGCTTTTTTTGGGTTAATAATTTCATACTTAAAATTGGTTTTGGTTAATGTTTAATTGTTTTTTATTGATTGTAAGTTTTAGACTTCTTTTTTTGATTCAGGAATACATTTTTGGTTTTCTATTTGAATTTTTTTTGAAGTATTTCTTTTTGAGATATTCACTTCAATTTCCAATCTCAAAACGGGTTATTTTATCCGTTTTTATTATTTTTTAAAGCATCAAAATCGACTAAAATTTTACTGAATTAACTTAGTTTTAAGATTATTGTCTGACGAAACTATAGATTATATTTTTATAAAACAAGAAAAAACACAAAAAATGTGCTCGAACACACAAAATTTATGTTCTCGAGCACATAAAATTGTGCGAAACGTTTTTTTTGACTTAAAATGATGTGATTATTCTAAATTATTTTGGAAATAAACGGACTTCTTTATTTGACCTTTTTTTATGCGAAATTGTTGTTTAGATGAATAATATTTGATGTTTTTGCAAAATCTTATGAATTTCGCAATAGAGATATTGAATAGATACTAATTAAACAGGATTTTCTTATTGTTTTATTTAGTAAGAAAATTGACTTTATCGCATTTTTATTTAAATCTGCGAAGGAGTTTTTTTACTAATTTTTTAGAGTATATTGGTCATCTTAAAAAAGCCCAAAATTGCAACTCTGAAATGGAACAATTTTAGGGTTTTTAAAAATTAAAGATTATAAAATTTAAGAGTTATAAAGGTGAAAGAATATCAATTAGTATTTATAGATAAAAATCAAAAAAGCGGAACTGATTTTCCAGTTTTATCATCTTGGAAAAAAGCAAATTGTTTAACGGATTTTTCCTCCCCATGGAAAGAGGATGCCATTTCTAAAATTGAATTTAGAGCACTTTGGGATTTAGAAAATCTCTATTTCAAGTTTATTGTTTTCGATACTGATATTTATATTGATGAAAAAGATAATAGTTTTGATAGTATTGGAAATTCTGATAGAGTAGAGCTCTTTTTTAGAAAAAATGAGGCTATAGATCCTTATTATTGTCTCGAAATGGATACTTCGGCCAGAATAATGGATTTTAAGGCAAAGCCAAATAAAGATTTTGATTTTAAATGGAAATGGCCCAAAGAAGATTTAAAAGTAATCTCTTTAAAAGACAAGAATTCTTTTACTGTTGAGGGAAGAATCAGTATTGCTTCTTTGAAAGAATTGAATTTAATTCAAAACAATATAATTGAAGCGGGAGTCTATAGGGCAAAATTTTCTTTAGCTGAAAATCTGCAATACGATGCAACCTGGATTTCCTGGGTAAATCCAAATACACCGGAACCCAATTTTCATATTGCTTCTTCGTTCGGAAAATTTATTTTAATGAAGTAATCTGCCACAAAGGCGCTAAGTCGCAAAGAAATATAAACTTAGTGCCTTTGTGACTTCGTGGCAAACTAGCTAACGTAAAAAGAGGCATTCTCTACATTAATAATATCTATAGGAAGCAAAATAGTTTCCGGAATTTCTTTTCGGAATAAAAAATGTTCGACTAAAGTGCTGACTCCTAAATAAGCCTGTCTTTTTTGATTTTGATGAATTAAAAAATGAACCAATCCCTGATTTAGGAAATTTACATTTTTCTCAATTAAGTCGTAACCAATAAGTGCAATTTTTCGATTTTCTATAGAAGATAAAACAGAAGCAATCTGATAGGCTTTTGAAGTGGTAATGAAAATGCCACGTAAATTTGGATTTTCTTCTACAAAGGCAGGAAACTTAGTTTCAATGTTCGAATATTTTAATTTTAAGGTAGTCAACGAAAAATCAGAAAGCTTTTTTTCATCAAAGTAGTTTCTGAAGCCTTTTTCTTTTTCCTGCATGTGAACTGCATTTTTTAAACTTTCATCAATATGAATAATGGCAATTTGCCCATCTGTCAAAATTAAATTCATTAAACTAGCGGCAACGCGGCCACTTTTATATAAATCCTGTCCGACAAAGCTTTTTATAGACGAAGATTCAACCTGGTTATTAAAAGTATTAACTATAATTTCTAATTCATCATACTGTTTAATAATTTCGACAGTTTCCTTATGGAATAAAGGAGCGATCAAAACGGCATCCGGCGATTGCCTGATTATTTTTTCATTTGTACTTAAAAACGATTTAGTACTTTCAGGATTAAAATAATAAGTTTCTATAATAACACTATAAGCCTTAAATTCGGTTATAGCATCCTGTATTCCGTTAACACAGGGGAGCCAGTAAGTATCAATTTCAGGATCCGGAAGTAAAACGCAAATGCGATATACTTTTGTGTTTTTTAAATTTCGGGCAATTAAATTGGGTTCATAATTAATGACATTCAATACCTCATTGATTTTCTCCAATGCGGTCGGAGAAACTTTTCCTCTGTTATGCAAAACACGATCTACAGTTCCTTTAGAAACTCCGGCCATTTTTGCAATATCCTTAATTGTGTACTTTTTATCCATATAAGCAAATATAGAAACTTTGATTTAATTATAGTAAAATTTTTTAAAGGAATTACGTTGTGTGCTCGAGAACATTTTTTTAGTGTGTTCGAGCACATTTTTTGTTTTTTTCTTGTTTTATAAAAATATAATATATAGTTTCGTAGAATCAAAACCGAAATTATAAAATAAATTCATAACCAAATAACGTTGTAATTATTTGAATTGCAGTGTTTTAATGTAAAATTTTCAAGTGAGAAAAATTACTTCATTAGCCCCGGGTCGAACATGTCTCTTTGGAGATCATCAAGATTATTTAGGATTGCCCGTTATAGCGTGTGCTATTAACCGGGATATACAGTTAACTGCAGAAGAAAACCAGACCAATACGTTTGTTCTTAATATGATCGATATTAATGAAATTCGGGTAATAGATATTCATGCAACGTTCGAAAAATTAGAACCTCGCGATTATTTTGCTTCATCACTGCGCGTTTTACGCAGACATGGTTGTATTCCCACTGTTGGATATAATATTACTATAACCGGAGATATTCCAATCAATTCCGGAACCTCTAGTTCTTCCGCTTTGTTAATGGCCTGGATTCAGTTTTTAATTACAGCTTTTGGAGTTGATGATGAAGTGACCCCTGAATTTATTGCCAAAATAGGATATGCTTCTGAAGTTTTAGAACATGGAGAACCAGGCGGAATGATGGATCATTTTAGTATTGGAGTTGGAAATATCGTATATATTAATACAAAAGATCCTTTTTCGTATAAGATTATCGGAACCAATTTGAAAGGATTAATTACCGGAGTTTCTGGAGTTCCTAAAGAAACAATTGGGTTAATTGGAGAATTGAAAGGAAATGCCTTAATGGCAATTGATATTGTAAAACAGAACTTCCCAAATTTTGATTTGAATACTTCCGAAATTCGGGATATTGATCGTTATCGCAATTGCTTACCAGATCGATTAATTCCGTTTTTTGAAGCGGCTTTAAAGAATTACCATTATACAAAAGAAGCGCTAAAAGAGTTCGAAAAACCAGTTTTGGATCTTAGAAAAATTGGTGAATTAATGAATCAGCATCATGAAGTTTTGCGTGATTTATTAAAAATTACAGTTCCAAGAATTGATGATATGATCAATGCAGCGCTGCGTGCCGGCGCTTACGGAGCTAAAATTGTAGGCTCTGGAGGCGGCGGTAGTATCGTTGTTATTGCTGACCCTGAAAAAGAAAATTTTGTTATCGATGCTATTTTAAAAGCCGGAGCTTTAGAAGCTTATTCGGTTAGCGTAGATCCCGGAGTGAGAATAATTGAAAATATTGAAATTTAAAACATAAATAATGCACAACAATTTAGTTATTCTTGCGGGTGGAGCATCTTCCCGTATGAAAAAAGAAGCCGTTTTAGATAATTTATCGCCAGAAGAAATCGCGCAGGCCAACGAAAGAAGCAAAGGTTTAATTGGAGTGGGAGCAAGTGGGAGACCTTTGTTGGATTATCTTTTATTAAATGCAAAAAAAGCGGGATACAAAAATATCTATATTATTATTGGAGAACAAGGTGAGTTGTTTAAAGAGTTTTATGGAAACCAGAATGAAAACAATAATTTTCATGGATTAAACATATCATTTGCCATTCAATATATTCCTGAAGGACGAGTAAAACCTTTTGGTACTGCAGATGCCTTGTTTCAGGCTGTAGAACAGTTTCCGGAATTAAACACACAAGAATATTCGGTTTGCAATAGTGATAATTTGTATTCAGCAAAAGCGTTGCTAGCGTTGAGAGAAACACAAAGCCCCAATGCTTTTATCAGCTATGATCGTGATGCTTTGGAATTTCCTTCTGAAAGAATTTCGCGTTTTGCGATCGCCAAATTAGATCAAAACAATCAATTATTGGACATTTTAGAGAAGCCTACAGCAGACGATTTGGAGCATTATAAAGATGTTGATGGGAAAATAAGAGTGAGTATGAATGCTTTCAAGTTCAATGGAAGCACTTTGTATACGCATCTTAAAAATTGTCCCGTAAATCCGGAAAGAGATGAAAAAGAATTGCCGACAGTACTTTTAAATTCGGTTCAGGCGAATCCGAATACAACAGTGGGAATTCCATTTTCAGAACATGTTCCAGATTTAACTGCAAAAGAAGATATTGCTGACGTTAAGGAGTATCTTAAGAAACATTATCCTGTTTTAGACTGGAATGTTTAACAAATATTAACAAAAAAATGATATCTAATGTAGTGCTTATTACTTTACTTTTGTTTTACTTTGCAAAAAAAACGCAAAATAGCGTTTTGTAAATGCAAAATTATTGCAATCGTGTTGGTGCTATTTTAGATTCATAAAACAATAATCTATTAACAATCAACCCAAAAGTATTATGTCAAACATTGAAAGTATCATACAAGTAGAAAAAAGGAGTGCAATTCTTCCGATGGTTATCCTGACCGCATTATTTTTTATTCTCGGATTTGTAACCTGGCTAAACGGTCCTTTAATTCCATTTTTTGAATTGGCTTGTGAGCTTTCTTCTTCACAGGCTTACTTTGTAACTTTTGCCTTTTACATTGCCTATTTTGTAATGGCAATTCCATCATCCTGGGTGATCGAAAAAGTGGGATACAAAAACGGTATCTCTTTAGGATTATTGATCATTGCATTTGGCGCATTCATGTTTTATCCTGCCGCCGGAAGCCGTACGTTTTTACTGTTCTTAATAGCACTTTTTGTTATGGGAACTGGTTTGGCAATTTTACAAACGGCTGCGAATCCTTATGTAGTTGTTATTGGTCCAAGAGAAAGTGCTGCAGCCAGAATTAGTGTTTTGGGAATTGCCAATAAACTAGCGGGTTTTGTGGCGCCAATCATATTGACAGCATTGGTTTTGTCTAATATGCAGGAGTTTACAGCAGATAAAATTGCAATGCTGGATTCCGTTTCAAAAGCAAATGCTTTAAATTCCCTTGCATTACAATTGCAAAGGCCTTATCTTTATATGGGATTGATTATTATGGTGTTAGCTTTGTTTGTGAAGCTTTCTCCACTCCCGGAAATTGATTTGGATGAAGAAGGTAATATTTCAAATTTAAGTATTTTAAAACAAATAAAAAACGCATTCAGACGTCCTCAATTGGTTTTGGGAGTTATCACTTTAATGTTATATCTGGCTGCTGAAGTTTTAGCCGGAGATTCAATTGGAGGCTTCGGAAAACAATTGGGAGTTTATGGAGATGAAGGAAATTTTTATTTGAAATTAACTTCGTTTACGATGTCAGCAATGGTTGTGGGATATATTTTAGGAATAACGTTAATTCCAAAATACCTTTCGCAGGTAACGGCTTTAAAAGGTTCAGGGATTTTAGGAATCATTTTGGTTATAGCAATTGTTATTATTTCACCTAAAGTAATGCTTCAGTTGCCTGGAATTCCAAATTTGCCAATTGTAATTCTGTTAGTAGCATTACTTGGTTTGGCAAATGCACTTTGCTGGCCGGCAATTTGGCCAATGGCTCTTCAAGATTTGGGTGGATATACTAAAATTGGAAGCGCCATTTTAATTATGGGAATTATTGGCGGTGCTATATTTCCTCTATTGTATGGATTAATTACAGAAACTATAAACACCTCAAATATTGCAGCCGGAAGTCAGGACGTTTCAAGAAGCGGAAATCAGCTTGCGTATTTAATGTTATTACCATCTTATATAATGATACTTTTTTACGCAGTAAAAGGTCATAAATACCGAAAATGGTAGAATAAACTCGAGAAATTAAAAAAAAAACTATATCATGTTAAAAAGTAAAATCGACAAAGCAACAGGATTCGAAAAACGATTCGAAAACATCAATACAGTTGTTTTTGAAAATTCTTCTGATGCATCTAAAGCAGTTGCTCAGGAAATTGCAGCTTTAATTAAATCCAAACAAGAAGAAAATCAGCCTTGTATTTTGGGTCTTGCAACTGGTTCTTCTCCAAAAGGACTGTATGCTGAATTAGTTCGTTTGCATAAAGAAGAAGGATTGAGTTTTAAGAATGTAATCAGTTTCAATCTGGATGAATATTATCCGATGGAACCCAACTCTATCAACAGTTATGTTCGTTTTATGAAAGAATTACTGTTTGACCATGTCGATATTTTACCTGAAAATGCCCACGTTCCCGACGGTCTTTTAACAAAAGAACAAATTGCAGATTATTGTCATGATTATGAAGCTAAAATTGAAGCTTTGGGTGGCATTGATTTGCAGATTTTAGGAATTGGAGGAAACGGACATATCGGTTTTAACGAATCAGGTTCACTTCAAAACTCTAAAACCCGTTTGGTAGCTTTAGACCATATTACAAGAGTGGCGGCAAGCAAGGATTTCTTCGGATTAAGCAATACACCAAGAACTGCGATTACACTTGGAGTAAAGAAAATCATGGAAGCTAAACAAGTTATTTTGATGGCTTGGGGTGAAGGAAAATCAAATATTGTAAAAAAATCTGTTGAAGATGAAGTTACGAACCGCGTACCTGCTTCATTTTTGCAGGAACATAATAATGCGGTTTTTATATTAGATAAAGAAGCTTCTTCAAAACTAACCAGAATCAACAAACCTTGGCTCGTAGAAAAAGTAGTCTGGACAGATAAATTAATTAGAAAAGCAGTTTTAGGATTGGCACTTCAGCTTAAAAAACCAATTTTAATGTTGACTGATGCCGATTATATCGAACACGGAATGAGCGATTTATTGGCAGATTCAGGACCGGCTTATGATATCAATATTAAAATTTTTAATAAGCTTCAAAATACCATCACGGGATGGCCAGGCGG
>NZ_MUGV01000021.1:0-101204 GCF_002217275.1 Flavobacterium frigidimaris | reverse complement strand
AATAATAATAATAATAATAGGATGAGACAAATTCTAATTTTTACCGTTGCAGTATCTCTTTCAATGATCAGCTTTGCTCATGCACAAGCTGATTTAAAACATTGGCCTAAGGGAACTTCGCCGGAAGAAATTGGACAACGTGTTGCACAAAGGTTTATTGAAACGCCACATACAAATTTTGGAAAACCAACACCGCCAAAAAATATCACTTATTCTGAAGTTTGTGTATGGTACGGCGCACTCACTTTTGCTAAGGAAAGTGGAAACAAAAAATTAGCAGGCCAACTGAAAGATCGATTTGATATTCTGATAAAAAAAGAAGCTAATCTTATTCCGGTTCCAGATCATGTTGACCGTACAGTTTTTGGAGCAATCCCATTGGAATTGTACCAACAAACTAAACAAGAAGTTTATTTCGCGATCGGTAAGAATTATGCAGACAAACAATGGAATACTCCGGATAGTTTAAAATTGAAACCGGAATTACAGGAGTATTTAAGGAAGGGACTTTCATGGCAAACAAGATTGTGGATTGACGATATGTACATGATCACGCTTATCCAATCACAAGCAACACGTGCAACAAATAATACTGTATATATTGACCGTGCCGCTAATGAAATGGTTGTATATCTAAATTCTTTGCAAAGAGAAAATGGGCTTTTTTACCACGCGCCCGATGTTCCCTTTTTTTGGGGACGTGGCAATGGCTGGATGGCAGCAGGTTGTGCTGAGCTATTAAAAACCTTGCCTAAAAATCATTCTCAAAGGGCAAAAATTATGGAAGGTTATAAAAAAATGATGGCAACATTATTACAATATCAGGATGAAACGGGAATGTGGAAACAATTAATTGATGATCCACAATCATGGCCGGAAACTTCCTGCACAGGCATGTTTACGTTTGCTATAATTACGGGAGTTAAAAATGGCTGGTTGGATAAAAAATTATACGAGCCTGCAGCAAGAAAAGGTTGGTTAGCTCTTCTAACCTATTTTGATAAAAATGGAGATATTCGGGAAGTTTGCCAGGGAACCAACAAGAAGAACGACAGGCAATATTATCTCGATCGTGCCCGACTTACCGGAGATATGCACGGGCAAGCGCCTTTATTATGGTGCGCAACGGCCTTACTTCGAAACTAATTTAATGACAAAAGAATAAAAAATAATGACTAAAAAAATAATACTATTAGGCTTATTCCTATCTGTTCTTTGTCCAATTATGGCACAAAAAACAGCTATAAGTGCTAAGGATATTGAAAAAACAATACGATCGACAGAGCTCGAGAGAAAATCTTTGTCTGATACAGCCACTATTAATTTGTATCAGGGAAATGGTGTTTTTGGAAGTTCATACGGTCCGCTTGGATTGCATATTGATCCTTCAAAAAATGCTTCCTTTACCAAATACGGAAAAACAGAATACTTCAATATACACCATTATATCAGAGCAAAATTTGGCGCTGATTATCTGATACCGCTTGCTCATTTTTATTGGGAAAAAGAACCTGTAAAAACAACAAATTACAGTCAGAATCAAAGCTATTATGATGGAACTATTTCAACTCATTTTGAAGAAGCTCAAAATAAAGTTACTGTATTAACCTGGTTTGATGCCGTTAATACAAATCTGGCAGGAATAAAAATTAATGTAGAAGGAAAAGCTTCTGATGTTATTTTCAAACCGTCTGATATTTTAGATGTTCATTACGATCAAAAATTGACTCAAATATCAAAAATAACACAGCAAAAGGATCAATGGAAAATTGAACTTTCTTGTTTGAATGCCAAAACAATTGTTTATCTAAACACAAATGCTTCGGTTAAACTTCAGGATAATAATTTGGTTTTGAAATTAAAATCGGGAGAAAACAATATCCTTCTTTCTGTTAAAGAACCAATTTCTATTTCGGCAGAAAAATCTTTAAATCAAAATAGTGAATGGTGGCATTCGAAATGGCAAAATATGGGAATTATTATTGTTCCCGATTTAAATGCGCAAAAATTATGGGTTCGTTCTATGGCTCAGTTTTTAAGTTCGTTTAATGATCAAAAATTAGGTTTGCCACCGCCAATGGGCTTTACAGGAAATCACTGGTCGTTTGGTTATCCGCAGGATGTTTCCTTTGTACATGCTATTTTGCTTTCAACAGGAAACATCAATTTGGCAAAATCATGGGTTGAAAATTTTGCAGACAGAATTCCGGGAATGAAAGCCTATACAAAACGCCTTTTAAATGTGGATGGAATTATGGCACCGTGGACTTTTCCATACGGAGATTTTGAAGGTTATCACGATCCCGCTGTTCCAAATAAGTTTTATTACGAAATTCATAATTCGGGTTATATGGCACGAATGGCTTATGAAACTTCGGTTTTCGTAAACGATAAAAACTGGACAGAAAAAAACGCAAAACCCTTAATTGCTGAATTGGCAAAATTCTACAAAAGCATTTCTAAAAAAGAAGCTGATAATCTTTGGCACATCATCATTCAGCCTTCAACAGGACAAGATGAAAAAGGCGGTGTCAATCAGGATGATTATTTGTGTGCTCTTTTTAGTGCCGAATATTGTTTTCAAAAAGCCATAGAATTGGATTTGGATGAAGATGGAACTTACGCTAAAATTCTAAAAGAAGGATTGTCTTTTCCTGCATTAAAATCACAAAGAGGTATTTATTTTACCAACAGAGGACGCGGAGAATCTGATTTTGGAAGTCAAAAACATCCTGTACAGTTAAATCCCCTGGCATTTCTTCCAATCGAAAAAACAGTTTCGGAGACTTCAAAGACCGCTTACGAACTGCGATATGATATTACAATGGGAGCCAAAAAACCTTATTTCTACGGATGGACTTTAGGCGAATTTTTACTGGCTGGTTCAAGAATGGGAGATGTCGAAGGATGGCAGAAAGATTGGGATAATCTGAGAAAAGCAGATTATGTTGATGCCGAATGGATTCAGGTTTATGAAACCAGCGGTGTTTATAAAGACGCTTATTACAATATTACCAACGGACTTATTACGCAATCACTTTTAAACAACATTGTGACAGACTGGTACGGCAAACTTGAAATAGCAAAATGTAATCCGTGGAAAGAAAAAGTATATCTGCAAAATATCTACTCTAAATTGGGTGTAATTGTGAGTGGTGAACTCGAAGGAAAATCGGCTTCATTAGAATTAAAAGCCTGGAAAGACTGCGAATTCGACCTCAACGGAGAAAATATCACATTAAAGAAAAACGAAACTATCAAAAAGAAAATAGCGCTTAAATAAAATACAAAAATATCATGAAAAAGAAGTTATCAATCTCATTCTTTAGCCTTATAGCTTTCATTTGTACCAATATTACAATTGCACAAACCAATAGTTTTGATCATTTGAAACTAGCTTCAGATTTGGAAGTAATGGCAAAAAAACTCGAAAAATCACTTGCTGCTGATCACAGTAATTTGCCAGTTTATAACGTAGTAAAAGATTTTGGCGCTATTAATGACGGAAAACAATTAACGACAAAACAACTACAGGCTGCAATTGATGAATGTTCTAAAAAAGGACCGGCGCGCCTATTTTTTCCAGAAGGAATGTACTTAACAGGAACACTTATTTTAAAATCAGGAGTTCATATTGAATTGGATAAAGGTGTGAGAATATTGGGAAGCACAGATCCTAAAGACTATATCGTAGTACAGCCTGCCTACAAAAACAACACTGATCTTCAGGTTGATAAATCATTGTTTTATGCTGAAAAAGTAGACGGAATTTCCATTACCGGAAAAGGTATAATTGATTTTCAGGGAACCAGCGCTACTTATTTAGGTACCGGAAATAATGACAAACGCAGACCTTACGGAATACGAATCATCAGTTCAAAAAACATTTATATGAGTGGTGTAATGCTGTTAAATTCACCACAATGGTTACAGCATTATTTAGATTGCGAAAATCTAATGGTTGAGAATATGAATGTATTTAATCACGCACATCAAAACAATGACGGAATCGATATTGACGGTTGTCGCAATGTGTATGTTCGTAATTCGCGTTTCGACAGTGACGACGATGCTATATGTTTAAAAAGCAACGGAACTTCATTGTGCGAAAATGTACTGATCGAAAACTGTACCGCGGCCAGTCATTGTAATTCTCTAAAATTAGGAACTGAAACTACAGGTGGATTTAAAAATATCATATACCGCAATTGTAAAGTGGTACAATCTGTAACTGGTTTACACAAAGTAAACGGAACAGAAACAACCCGCACAGCAATCACCCTTATCATTACCGACGGTGGAAAAATGGAAAATGTGTGGTTTGATAATATCGAAGCTACTGATTGTGTTACACCCATATTTGTAACTCTTGGAAACAGAAGCCGCAAACATACCGCTTCTGCTCCAACACCACCAATTGGAAGTATAAAAAATATTAGAATATCAAATATGAAAGCTTTTGGTGCGGGGCCAATGGCGTCTTCTGTTACCGGTTTAGATAATGCCAATAAAGTGAATAATGTGGTTCTTGAAAATATCGCTATTGAATTGACTCATCCGGGAGAAACCGCAGATCGCAATATTGATATGACGGCACTTCTTGCAGCCAAAAAACGCGGATACCCATCACCTGATACTTTTGGAAATATGACAAGCTATGGTTTCAATTTTAAATACGTGAATGGTTTAAAAATCGAAAACTTAAAATTCGATTTGAAATGTAAGGATCCGCGTGAAGCAATTGTTATTGAAGATTGTGAGAATGTAGATAAAGCGAAAAAGTAAAATAGTTAGGTAAATCGAACAAATAAACGAATCAGCGATTAAACAAATAAACATTTCTTCAATGACTTATCAGCCTTCATCAGAAAGATATCAAAATATGGAATACAGACGTTGTGGAAATTCGGGCATTAAGCTACCTGCATTTTCGTTGGGTTTATGGCATAATTTCGGAAATGTAAATAATTTCGAAAACAGCCGCGAACTTATCAAAACAGCTTTTGATAATGGTATAACCCATTTTGATCTGGCAAATAATTATGGTCCGCCGCCTGGCTCTGCTGAAGAAAATTTTGGAAAAATTCTGAAGCAGGATTTTAAATGCCATAGAGATGAAATGATTATTTCTTCTAAAGCCGGTTATACCATGTGGGATGGCCCGTATGGCGATTGGGGTTCAAAAAAATATTTGGCTTCAAGTCTGGATCAAAGTCTTAAAAGAATGAAATTAGATTATGTTGATATTTTTTATCATCACAGACCCGATCCTGAAACGCCTTTGGAAGAAACTATGGCCGCTCTTGATCTAATTGTCAGACAAGGAAAAGCATTATATGTTGGAATCTCAAATTATAATGCTGAACAAACATTGCAGGCTGTAAAGTTATTAAAACATTTAGGAACACCCTGCCTTATACATCAGCCTAAATATTCGATGTTCGTTCGTGAACCTGAAAACGGATTATTGGACGTATTGGGAAAACAAGGTGTTGGATGCATCCCGTTTTCTCCATTGGCACAAGGATTACTTTCTGATAAATATTTAAACGGAATACCAAAAGATTCAAGAGTTGCTACTAGCGGACAATTTTTAAAAGAGAGTCATATTACTCCGGAAATATTAGAAAAAATTTCACTGCTTAATAATATCTCAAGACAGCGCGGACAAAAACTGGCTCATATGGCATTGTCCTGGTTATTGCGTGATGAGCGTGTAACTTCAGTTCTAATTGGTTCAAGCAAACCTGAGCAAATTATAGATTCAATTGAAGCATTAAAAAATACCTCTTTTACAAATGAGGAATTACAGACTATAAATACTATTCTAAAATAGATTTTATCATGAAAAAAAATGACACCATTCCAGTACTTATACTCGTTCTTGTTATTCTGGCAAGCGTGGTGGCTATGATTAAATCCAAAGACACCGTTTACATACTTAATACTGAGCTAGAATTACCTCAAGGTTTTGTTGCTATAAAGCTGATAGACAGTCTTGGAAAGGTAAGGCACATAACCGTTACAGACAATGACAGAATTTATGCAAGACTTGCCAAACCTATCAACGGAAAAGGGACATTATTATTAGAACAGCAAAATGGAAAAGCGACTGTAAAATTTGGTTTTGGAAATTATGGAGGAACTGGAGTTCATCTTTACAGAGGATATCTCTACACCTCTTCTAACTCAGAAATTTTCAGGTATAAACTGGATAAAAACGGACAAGTAATCGATACAACAGCACGCGAAACCATCGTTACCGGATTATTGGATAATGGCACGCATGAAACAAAATCAATTATGATGGACAATAAAGGAAACATGTATATTCCGATTGGCTGTCCATTAAATTCCTGCCAGCAGGAAGACCGAAAAAAAGGATCAATGGGTATCCCTGATTGTCCACTTTTGAAAATCAGCGGTGGAGTCTGGCAGTTTAAATCGAATGTCCTGAATCAAACTATTGAGGATGGTGTGCGATATGCCACGGGATTACGAAATGTTGTCGCTGTTGACTGGAATACACAAACCAATCAGCTTTTTGTAATGCAGCACGGACGTGATCAATTGGATTACCTTTTTCCTGATTTATACACAATCAAACAAAATGCTGAAATTCCTGCTGAATGCATGTATGCATTGAAAAAAGGAGACAATGCAGGCTGGCCTTTTATTTATTACGATTATTTAAAAAAGAAGAAAATCCAGATGCCGGAATATGGCGGTGACGGTAAAAAGGAAGGCAGTTCTAAATATTTGGATCCAATAGCTGCTTATCCGGCTCACTTAGCTCCAAATGACATTTTGTTTTACACAGGAAATCAATTCCCTAAACGATATAAAAACGGGGCCTTTATAGCTTTTCACGGCTCATGGAATCGCAGACCGGAACCTCAAATGGGATATTTTGTTGTTTTTCAGCCTTTCAAAAACGGAAAACCTTATGGAAACTGGGAAGTCTTTGCTGATGGTTTTTCTGGATCGGCAGAAAATACTGCATCGGGAAAGGCAATACGTCGTCCGTGCGGTCTTGCACAAGGACCAGATGGTTCCCTTTATATTTCTGATGATAAAAAGGGAGCTATCTATAAAATTACCTACGATGAAAACAGAATAACGCAGAATCTCGAATCTTCTAAACCTAAAACCGTAATAAAAGATGATGATAAAATATTGGATAAAACCAACAAAATAAATGCCGCCGGAGCGCAAATTTATAGCAGAAATTGTGCTGTATGCCACATGGATGACGGAACAGGCGTAACCAATCTTAATGCACCACTTAAAAAATCCAGTAATGTTATGGGTGAAAAAAGTAAACTAATTAAGACGCTACTTAATGGACTTAAAGGCGGTAAACTTGATGGAGAAATGTATAGTAATGCAATGCCATCACACCGCTTTTTAACAGATAAAGAAATTGCAGATGTGTTAACCTATGTGCGTAATAGCTTTGGTAATAAAGCCGATGCTGTTTCAAATGAAGAAGTTAGTGCCGTTCGCAAAATTAAATAACAAATATTATGAGAAGATAGTAAGGCAGCTAGGTAATGATATGTAGTCCCTACGGAACAAACGTTGTATTTGTAATTTATTTTCTACCAACATATAATCTCTAAGAGATATAATTATGGCTAACAATAAGATATAGTCCGTTAGGATTTAAATAGTCTCAAAAAGTGTTTTCAGTTATGATTACCAATGAGAAATAATCCGTTAGGATTTAAATATTGGTAGAAAATACAGAAATCAACAAGATAAAATTATCCTGTAGGGATTACACTTTAAGTAAATTGATTAATGAATTGCAAAATTAAAAACTAGAATTAATTATAATAAATAACATTTCAAAACCACGAATTATGATAAAAACACCTTAAAAACCGTGTGCGCACACGCAACATAATTAGCTGTAAAATAACCAATTACAAATACAATTCCTGCTAATTTATAAATGCGCAACTATTACACAATCACTTTATTTTCTAACCTTAAAAAACAATTTACAATGAAAACAATTTTGAATTTGCATCGGATCTCGATGAAGAAGATTTTATTTTTAACAAGTGTAGCGTTTTTATTTAACGCGTCAGTGCTTTGGAGCGCCACCCGAAATGTGGTAACAGGTTACGGAGCGGATAACACGGGGGCCACTTATGCGACTGTGCAGATCCAAAATGCTATTAACGCCTGCCAGCCGGGTGATATTTTATTTTTTCCTGATGGAACTTATTTAATGGATAGCGGTTTAACGCTAAAATCAAACGATTTAACAGTTATCATTTCTCCGGGTGCACTAATCAAAGCCAATACAATCTATGTATGGCGCGAAAACGGAAGCGATCTATTCTTTGGTGAAAACCTTAAGAATATCGAAATTACTGGGGGTGGTATTATTGATGGGGGTGGTCTGGTTTATGAGCGTAGTACTCGACCTTATCAAAAACCCGGACGTGGTATTGAGTTAATTGGCTGTACGAATGTGAATATTCACCATTTAACCGTAAGAAATATTCCAAACTTCGCCATCAATATTGAAAGATGTAACCTTGTAATTGCAGACAATCTTTTGATTCGTGGTCGACCTTTTGACAACTTTCATGGATCTGCCGATGGTTTAGATATTCAAAGCTGTTATGATGTGACTATTACCAATTGCGATATTGAAGTAGGTGACGATGCTCTTTGTTTAAAAGTTAAACCAGAAGCTCCTTTGCATAAAGTAAGAATCAAGAACTGTATTCTGGCTTCTTCCTGTAATGCGTTTAAGATTGGTACTGATACAAAAAATGATGTGTATGACATCATTGCCGAGAATGTTACTATAAACAAACATTCTAATCCTGCTGCTTCAGGAGAAGATCCTATCTCTACTGGTGATTGTATTTCAGCGATTACCTTACAAAGTAATGATAATACCAATGTGCATGATATTACAGTTAGAAATTTTACGATCAACAGCTGCTACAATCCTATCTATCTTGAATTGCAAAACAGAGGAAATAATAGCCCATTTAATGGTAAGCTAAGCAATATTTTAATTGAAAATATCAATTGCAAAAAAGCAACGATACAACCAGTAGTATTCAATTATGATTGTGCCGAAACTACTAAAATTGAAGATGTTACGCTTAACAATATTACGGTTTACAATTACAGTTCAAATGCCGGAGTTATTCCTACCTGCATGAACGGAAATTATCCTGAAGTTAAAAATAACGGAATCGCAAATGCCTATGGAATCTGGGCACGTGGAATAGATGGTTTGGATATTAACAGCTGTGATTTTATCAATACAGGAAACAGCAGCCGTACAAGAACTTATTTTGACAGTACAACAGCTGATGTTCATGAAACTAATGGATGTACCAGAATTCCTGTTGATCCTTTCGCAAAAGTAAATAACGGCGCATGGAGAAATGTTCCGATTACTGTTGCTGCTACTGGTGCGTCTGTAAGTTTTGGACCTCAACCAGCAAATGGAAGCTGGAGCTGGACCGGACCAAACGGATTTAGTTCTGGCTCACGCGAAGTTACTATTTCGAATATCTCGGATGCAAAATACGGAACATACACAGCAACTTATACGAATGCTTGTGGAGCTGTAAGCACTATGGAATTTGAGATTACAAATAAAAATATTTACGAGGCAGAAAATGCTTTAATCAACGAAGGAACTATAAACGATGGAGCTACCGGAAGATATGTTGACCTAAATGCGGGCGGATTTCTTAAATGGGGAAATGTTAACATGACTTCAGCAGGTACTTATAGTTTAGCCTTTAATGTTGCAGTTTATTCTGCAGGTACAAGAAAAATGGGGCTTTACGTAAACGGTGTAAAAAAAGGGGTGATCACATCTTCTTCTTTAGCTTTTACTGAAGTTGCTTTAAACAGTGCTCTTAATCAAGGAAATAATGTAATCGAATTACGCGATACCGAGGGAACTACAGAATTGAATGTAGATTATTTAGTGGTAAAAACTACTTCTGGAGGTATTGCTGCTAAAGGTGCTAAAACTACTGCAGTAACAACTGAGCCATTGGCTGAAGAAGGGTTTTATGTGTATCCAAATCCAACTAACGGAATCTTAAATATTGATTTTCATGGCGAAAAATATACTTCAATACAAGTTTATGACAGCACTGGAAATACAGTTTTTTCTAAAAAAATAGACGCTGAAAATGCATTACAAATTGATTTAAGTTCCGTTTTAAAAACTGGAATTTATGTGGTTTCATTAAAATCAAGCAACAAAGTTACAAACAAAAAGCTGATGGTTAATTAAGCATTAAATAGTAAAATATTGGTTCTCATTTCCATACAAAAGCAAATTACAAATAAATAAGTTATGTCAGATAAAATCGTGTGTTTTGGAGAAATATTGCTTCGTCTTTCACCTCCAAATCATTTAAAAATTTTTAAATCAAAAGCATTTGAAGCACACTATGGCGGTGCCGAAGCAAATGTGGGCGCATCGTTGGCCTTAATGGGTTGTGATGTGAATGTTGTTACTGCACTTCCTCAAAATGAACTTGGGGCATCTGCAGAGAGTGAAATGCTTTCGTATGGAATGAGAGCAAATATTATCAGAAAGGGAGAACGAATCGGAATATATTATTTCGAACAAGGTGCGTCCGAAAGACCTGGACGGGTAATCTATGACCGAAACAGTTCTTCCTTTTCTTTATTAAAAAAAGGCATGATTGACTGGAAAACCATTTTTAAAGATGCAAAATGGTTTCACTGGTCGGGCATCACGCCTGCCCTTTCTCAGGATTTGGCAGCTGTTTGTGAAGAAGCTTTAATTATTGCTTCTGAAATGGGACTAACTATTTCTGCCGATTTAAATTACAGGCCAACCTTATGGAATTACGGCAAAAAAGCCAATGAAATAATGCCAAACCTCATCCAGTATTGCGATGTGCTTTTAGGCGGTATTGATGATTCTGAAAATTGTCTCGCTATAAAAACAACCGAAGAAGAATCTTTCGAAACGGTCTATAAAAAATGGCACGCACAGCATCCAAAATTAAAAACAATTGTTTCTACGCTGCGCTATAATGCCAACGCATCTTCAAATACAATTGGGGCAGTTTTATGGAGCGATTCAAAACTATATCAATCCGGAGAATATAAAATTTCACACATTATCGACCGTATCGGAGCCGGTGATGCATTTATGGCCGGACTTATATATGGACTCATCAACTGGCCGGAAGATCCTCAAAAAACGGTAGAATATGCTTTGGCAGGTTCTTGCCTAAAACATTCAATAGCTGGCGATATTAATTTGGCTTCGGTCAATGACATTACAGCTTTAATGAACGGTTCCACGGGCGGAAGAGTTATTCGATGATAAATCAGAAAATCAATTAAACTAAATAAAAGTGAGTAAAATAGACCAGATTATAACGACGATTACCAATCAGGGCACTTTGCCTTTGTACTTCAATAAAGATGAAACGGTAAGTATTGAAATATTGCGAGCACTTTACAGAGCTGGAATAAAAGCAATTGAATACACACACAGAGGAGTTGAAGCAACAGAAAACTTCAAAAAAATGATAGCAGTTCGCGACGCTGAAATGTTCGATTTGCTTATCGGAATTGGAACCATTAAAAATGAAAGACAAACAGAAGCTTATTTAGAATTGGGCGCCGACTTTTTTATAAGTCCGGGATTTGTTCCTGAAGTAGCTGCTTTATTAAAGAGTAAAGAAATTTTATACATCCCTGGCTGTATGACACCGACTGAAATAATTGCCGCTGAAAATAAAGGAATTCAGTTCATAAAATTATTTCCGGGAAACAAAATAGAACCCGACTTTCTTTCCAGCATAAAAGACATTTTTCCAGATCTGATTTTTATGCCAACCGGAGGAGTTGATACAACCAAAGAAAACATTCAGGCCTGGTTCGACGCAGGAGTATCCGCAGTTGGAATGGGAAGTAAATTAATTAGCAAAAAATTGATGGACGAAAAGGATTATCAGACTATTGAAAATCAAACTAAAAACGTCCTGAACATTATAAAAACTATAAACAAATAACAAATCAATAAATTATAAAAATGAATTCAATGTTAAATCTAGAAGGAAAAATTGCCCTTATTACCGGAGGTGCTGGAGTTTTAGGAAGCAATATGGCCGAAGTATTGGCAAAACAAGGTGTTACTACAGGAATTGTCGGACTGACACTTGAAGAAGCTCAGACAGCTGTAGATCGAATTGAAAGCATTGGCGGAAAAGCTTTTGCAGTAAAAGGAAATGTTTTAAATCAGGAAGATCTTGAAGCCATTCGCGATTTTATAAAAGAAAAATATGGCCGATTGGATATCTTAATTAATGCTGCCGGTGGAAATATGCCAGGTGCAACTATCGGACCTGACCAGGCATTTTATGACTTAAAATTAGGCGATTTACAAAAAGTAATGGATCTAAATGTTATCGGAACAATGTTGCCGTCAAAAGTATTTTCTGAACTTTTTGCAGCACAAAAAAGTGGAATTATCATTAATATTTCTTCGGCTTCAGCTGAACGTCCTTTAACGAGAGTGGTTGGTTATTCTGCTTCAAAAGCGGCGATCGATAATTTTACGAAATGGATGTCTGTAGAACTGGCTTCAAAATATGGAGAAGGAATTCGTGTGAATGCAATTGCTCCGGGATTTTTCATTGGAGAACAAAATCGCGCTTTGTTGTTAACTCCAGAAGGAGATCTTACGCCAAGAGGAATCAAGATTATTGAACACACTCCAATGGGACGTTTTGGTGTACCAGAAGATTTAGACGGTGTATTGTTATTCCTATGCAGCGACCTTTCAAAATTCGTAACCGGAACAGTGATCAAAGTTGATGGTGGTTTTGGAGCAACAAGTATTTAATTAGTAAAATTTTAAAATAAAAGAAGATGAAACAGACATTAAGATGGTTCGGGCCAAACGATCCCGTTTCTTTATCAGACATAGCACAAGCAGGTGCAACAGGCGTTGTAACAGCATTACATCATATTCCAAACGGTCAGGTTTGGGAAGTTGAAGAAATTCAGAAGAGAATTGATATTGTAAAATACAAAGATGGAAATCAGGCTAATGGCCTGACAGGATTAAACTGGACTGTAGTTGAAAGTATTCCGGTACACGAAGACATCAAAAAACAAAGTGGAGATTATCTTCAATACATCGAAAACTACAAACAAAGCATTAAAAATCTTGCTGAGTGTGGTATTCACTGCGTTTGTTACAATTTCATGCCTGTTTTAGACTGGTCACGTACAGATTTGTCTTATGAAATGCCAGACGGTTCAAAAGCACTTCGTTTTGATATGACTGAATTTGCAGCCTTTGAATTGTTTATTTTAAAACGTCCGGATGCTGAAAAATCATATTCAGCACAGCAAATTAAAGCAGCTACAGCTTACTTTGAAAAAGCATCACCAGAAGACAAAAAGAAACTTCAGCAAAATATTCTGGCAGGATTGCCCGGTGCTGAAGAAGCTTATTCTGTTGAAGATTTCTTGGTTACGTTGGCAGCTTATGACGGAATTGACAGCAATAAATTAAAAGAACATTTATTCTTTTTCTTAAGAGAAATTATTCCGGTTGCAGAAAGCAATCATGTATTGATGGCTATTCATCCTGACGATCCTCCTTACCCAATTTTAGGATTACCGAGAGTGGTGAGTACTGAAAATGATCTTATAGAATTAATGAGAGCTTACGATTCTAAATCAAACGGATTTACGATGTGTACAGGATCTTACGGCGTTAGAGCAGATAATGATTTAGCCGGAATTGTAAGACGTCATGGCGATAAAATGAATTTTATCCATTTAAGAAGTACACAACGTGATGAGCAAGGCAACTTTTACGAAGCAAATCACTTAGAAGGCGATGTCGACATGTATGAAGTTGTAAAAGAAATTCTTATTGTAGAAAAAAGAAATGGTACCAAATTGCCAATGCGTCCGGATCACGGGCACCAAATGCTGGACGATTTAAAGAAGAAAACTAACCCTGGATATTCTGGAATTGGCCGTTTAAGAGGTCTAGCCGAATTACGAGGATTGGAACTGGGAATCAAAAGAAGTTTGTAAATAATAGTTTTCTGCTCCAGATTTAAAAATTTGGAGCAGAATTCTTTAGTTATTTTCACACTTATGGCTGGCGTAAGCAGCTATGAAGTTTTACAAAAGATTTCATCGTAAAATAAGCCATTCAAAGAAAATTTTAAAATAAAATCATGCAAAAAAGCTTTATAACAGACGACTTTTTACTACATAACGATTTTGCAAAAAAACTCTATCACGATTTTGCAAAAACACAACCCATTTACGATTATCACTCGCATCTTTCTCCAAAAGATATTGCTGAAGATCGTCAGTTTGAAAACATAACCCAACTTTGGATCGAAGGCGATCATTATAAATGGAGAGCCATGCGCGCCAATGGTATTGATGAGAAATACATTACTGGTGATGCTTCTGACTTTGAAAAGTTTCAAAAATATGCCGAAACGCTTCCGAACACGCTCAGAAATCCTTTGTATCACTGGACACATTTAGAGCTGCAACGTTACTTTGGGGTAACCGAACTATTAAACGCTGAATCAGCAAAAAGAATTTATGATGCTTGCAATGAATTATTGAAAAAACCAGAATACAGCGTTCGCAATTTATTGCATAAAATGAATGTAAAAATGGTAGGAACAACCGATGATCCTACCGACGATTTACAATATCATAAGCAACTTCTTGACGAAGGATTTACAATCTCAGTACTACCTACTTTTAGACCTGATAAAGCAACTGAAATTGAAAAAGGAGAAGCTTTTGTTTTATGGATCAAAAAATTAGAACGAGTTGTTGTGTTCCGAATCAAAAGTTTTGATGATTTGGTAAAAGCGTTGCAAATCCGTCATGATTTTTTTCATCTCCGAGGATGCAAAATTTCAGATCATGGTCATGCATCATTTTATAATGCTAGTGCTACCAAAGAAGAAGTCAACCTGATTTTTGAAAAAGCAATGCAGTCCGCTTCTTTAACTTCACTAGAAATTGAAAAATACAAATCGGCTTTATTGTTCGAAATTGCCGTTATGAATTATAAAAAATCATGGGTTCAGCAATTTCATGTTGGTGCTATTCGTAATAACAATAGCAAGATGATGAACCTCATTGGCCCTGATCAGGGATTTGATTCTATTGGAGACTTGACCATGGCACAAAGCATGAGTGGCTTTTTTGATAAATTAAACTCAAATGACGCCCTGACTAAAACCATAGTTTACAATCTGAATCCCAGAGATAATGAAATGTTCGCATCAATGGCGGCCAATTTCAACGACGGATTAGTTCCCGGAAAAATGCAATACGGTGCGGCATGGTGGTTTTTAGATCAAAAAGACGGTATGCAAAAGCAATTAGATGTTCTCTCCAATTTTGGATTATTAAGCCGCTTCGTGGGAATGCTAACCGATTCAAGAAGTTTTCTTTCGTTTCCCCGTCATGAATATTTCCGCCGTATTCTCTGTAATGTGTTAGGAGATGAAATGGAAAAAGCAGAATTACCAAATGACATCAATTTAATTGGACGTTTAGTCCAAAAAATTTGCAGCGAGAATGCTGTGGAGTATTTTGGATTTCATCAAAAATAAACCATAAACAAATTAATATAACCAAGAAAAATAATGTACAATAAAAACGAAGTCATTGGAAAATACAGATGGACAATCTGCGGTTTACTCTTCTTTGCTACGACAGTCAACTATCTGGACAGACAAGTATTAAGTTTATTAGCGCCTAGTCTTTCAAAAGAATTCAATTGGAACAATACTGATTATGCAAATATTACCGCTGTATTTCAATTTATTTATGCCATTTCAATGCTTTTTGCAGGAAGGATAATAGATAAAATAGGTACAAAAACTGGTTATATTTTGGCCATTACCATTTGGTCGCTTGGAGCAATTATGCACGCTTATGCCATCCCGATTGGAACAACAGTCAATAGCATTTTAGTTTGGGTGGGAATTGCCGCTGTTCCGGTTTCTATCTTAGGATTTATGATTTCACGATCCTTTTTAGCCATTGGTGAAGCAGGAAATTTCCCAGCTGCGATCAAAGCCGTTGCCGAATATTTTCCAAAGAAAGAACGTTCACTGGCAACTGGAATATTTAATTCGGGTTCAAATGTTGGAGCCATATTAGCGCCATTAACCGTTCCGTGGATTGCGGTAAATTGGGGTTGGGAAACTGCCTTTATCATCATTGGTGCAATTGGTTTTCTTTGGATGTTCTTTTGGTATATCTTATATGAGAAACCAGAAAAGCAAAAAAGACTTTCTGCAGCAGAATTAAATTATATTCTTGAAGGTGAGGTTAAAGAAAAAGAAGCTGGAGTTTCAGAACCAAAAGAAAAAATTTCCTGGATTAAACTTTTAAAATACAAACAAACCTGGGCCTTTGTATCAGGTAAATTTTTAACCGATGGAATCTGGTGGTTCTTTTTATTTTGGTTGCCAAAATATTTAGAAGCACAATTTGGACTTGTGAAAACTGATATTGCTTTTCCGCTTTCAGTATTGTACACGATGACCATGGTTGGAAGTATTTATGGTGGTTATTTTCCAATGTATTACATCAATAAAGGTTACAATGCCTATGAAGGGCGAATGAAAGCGATGCTAATTATTGCCTTATTCCCTTTGGTAGTTTTGTTAGCGCAACCTTTAGGACACATTAGTTACTGGATTCCGGTCGTATTAATTGGAGTTGGAGCATCAGCACATCAGGCCTGGTCTGCCAATATATTTACAACGGTATCAGACATGTTTCCTAAAAAAGCTATTGGTTCCATTATAGGAATTGGTGGAATGGCTGGTGGAATTGGTGGTGTTTTGGTGTCAAAAATAGGTGGTGCCCTTTTTGATTATTATGAAGCCCACGGTCATATTCAGACCGGTTATACTATCATGTTCGTTCTTTGTTCTATCGCATATTTGATTGCATGGACAGTTATGAAAACTCTAGTTCCTAAATATTCAGAAATTAAAGATTTGTAATAGTTAAATAAATTTAAAAACAAAAAAGTGTTCAGTTATTGAACACTTTTTGTTTGTATTAGTTCAACCACTTTTTATGTTTGAACCATATCAAAGGTCCAATAAAACAGGCAACTATTAATGTGATTGCAAAAGCATATCCGTATTTCCAATCGAGCTCCGGCATGTTTTCAAAATTCATCCCATAAATTCCGGCAACAAGCATCGGCAATGAAATACACATTGTTATTATGGTCAATGTTTTAAATATTTTATTTTGCTGTAAATCGATTCTTGTTGACACGTAATCCTTAAGATCCTCTAAACGTTCAAAATTATTTTGAACATATTCATTTATTACCGTTAAATCAGTTAGTTCCATCAAAATTGCCTCTTTAACTTCTGACTGTAGCTTATCACTTTTTCTTAATAAAAGTAAAATTCGTCTAAATTCATTTAGAGATTCTTTCACAATAAAATTATTAAACTTCAAAGCAGTTATTTCATTTAATCCCTGCTCTGAAAAATCATTCTCTTTTTGCAATCTCAAATAGATTGTTTTTATATTTTTTGAAATAACTTCCGTTAAATCTGCAAAATAATCAGGTACAATTCCAATCATCATTTGGAGAAATGAATCTATTGTAAAAGGAAGATTTTTTGTTTTATCAAAATGTTCCTGTTTTTTGCTTTCAGGAATAAACTTTTCAAAATTAATATCCATGAAAGAAAGCATAATTTTCTCCTTAAGAATAAAGGATACAATTACTTCTTCAATTTTATTGGGTGAAGAGAAATAAGGAAATGAAAAGTTAAATGCTAATTGATTTTCTTTTTCTAAATAATGAGAGCTTATTTCTATATCCTCACTGTTATTCAGTATAGCGGCATCAATATCAAAAACTTTTTCAAAAACTGGAATATCTTTCTTAACATAGTTTATAATCTGCACGCTATTTATTCGCTTAAGATCCTTAGGTATCTCATCAATGCTTTTTACTTTGGTAATATTTCTGTCTGTATCTAAAAGTTTAATCGTCATGATGAATATTTTTTTTTAAGTAGCTTATTGCGAAAATTTTACTACTGCTGGTTTGGAACTAAGGTAAATCCATTATTCGGATTTGCCAAGAGCCAATAAAATATCTTTCAATTAAAAACTTTCGATTTATCATAAAATTACTTAGTTTTGATTTTCAAAATTTGAATTATAACATTCATTTTTAACAAGTTGAAGTTTCAATATTTATAAAAATAACGAAAATTTCGGTGGCAGAATCGTGGCGCAGTAGATTTTGAACCTGGCATAAATATTAAGAGTTGCAGTATATAAAGGAGGTCTTGGATTTACAGTTCGAATCCCTCTTTCTCCGCGAAGGCCCGAAAACAAAGGAAAAACAAGATTTTCAAAGTTTTCAAAAAAGGCCAAAAAGAGCGGTAAACCCTGCAAATCCAACGATTTGCAGGGTTTTTTCTTTTATACCGCTTTTCAATATTTATAAAATCGAACAAAATCTTTGTGGCACATTCGTGGCGCAGTTTGAAATTTGACCACTGTGTCTAGTGCTAACGAGTTTGGGTTTAAAGCTGGTCTCTTTCGGAAACACTCGAAATACAACTAAAACCAAAATATCCTAAATCAAATTACTTTGGAGGTTAGTAAATTATGGTGGCCCTCACGAACTTATTTACGGAGCATTTTATGCAGGATTTGAAGAAAATTATAATTGCAAAACTCTAAAATCATTCCATATAATCTAAACTGAATGATATTAGGGCGACAATCAAATATTTTTGATCTAAATAAAACAAGACAAACAATAAAAAAGCACTGAAAACCAATCCATTTCAGTGCTTTTTTAATTCTTATAATTTACGTATGTTATTTCAGTTGACTAGTATTTACTCTTGTTGGCGTATCTTTTCCACTAATAATCGAAGAAGAACTTAAGGCAATTGCTTTTATTATTTGGGTCATGTTATCAATATCTAACGTTTCAAATTCATCATCGGCTGTGTGATAATTTTTCTCACTATCCATTTTTGAAGTAGAAACCGTATGAGCAGGAACTCCAAGCTTGGCTAATGTAGCGTTGTCTGAGCGATAAAATAATTGTTGATCTGGATAAGGATCTGCATAAAATGTAAAACTTGTTCCTGTTAAATTAGTTTGTAAAATCTGTCCCATATTCGACTTTTCATAGCCTGTAATGTAAGCAGAGTTTTTACCCCATTTAGATTCTGTTCCTATCATTTCAATATTGAACATTGCAATCACTTTTTCCGGAGCAAGCTGTTTAGAAAAATATTTGGCTCCATAACCACCTAGTTCTTCAGCTACAAATGTGGTAAAAATAATAGTACGCTCGTTGTTATTTTGTTTTTTAAAATATTTCGCAAGCATAATTACTGCTGTTGTTCCAGCGGCATCATCATTAGCACCATTATAAATAGAATCTGTTGCCGTATGCGGAGCACCTTCTTCGGGAGAGCCTACTCCTAAATGATCATAATGACCTGAAAAAATCACATACTCGTTTGGTTTCGTTTTTCCGGGTAATATTCCAACAACATTATTCAATTTTTTATTGGAGATTGTATTCGTTAATTCAACAGAGAAAGTGGTCGCTTCTGTGGTACCAAAAACAAAAATAATCGTATTGTTTCCAGGAGTAGCATTTACTCGATCAATATGTTGAATATTCGGTAAAACAGTATTAAAGGAAGGGTCAACTAGTACTAAAAGATTTTTCGGACTTTTATAATATTCGTTAAACTTATCGCCAATGTTATCCCCTTTATTGATTTTTACAATAGAAATATCGCTTTTTTCAGTTAAAGAAACTTGAGGAAGGTATGAGAATGTTACAACTTGATTGTTATTTATTTCTTTGCCATCAATAGTAATTTTTGAAGAAAGGGCGCTAGAGGCAGTCATCGAAAATTCTTGTCTGTAATTCGTTGCTGCATTGAAAGTCTGCAAACCAATTGCCGCAAACTCTGATTCTATAAAGGCAGATGCCTTGTCAATACCGGGAGTAAAAGTTCTCCTACCCTGCATATCATCAGCCGAAAGTATTTTTTCTATACGAGTTACTTCCTTGTTCGTGATAATTTTATCAATCGACTGTCCATGTACATTAAAACATTGACTTAGAACAAAAACACTAACAATAATCTTTTTCATAGTTTACTTTTATAAATAATATTTAGTTAAACCAAAAGTACGGGTTCTGTCGCACCTGTCAGAATCAAATATAAGAATTTAAGTAATGTAAAAGTTAGCCCCCCAATTTACAGAATGATTTATATTGTTATCAAAACTCTGTAAGGTTTATGCTTAATGGCATATTGAAATGCTTCTTCTGTATCTTGCAATGCAAATTCTTTCTCTATAAAAGTATCAAATGGATAATCTGTAAAATGATTTTCAAAAAAGTTTACAGCCTTTATAAAATCTTCATAGTTATAATTGTGCATTCCTTTTATACTTAAGAGTCTGCGAATCATTACTTCTGGATTTATTTCAATATTCTCGGTTGGTGTAACAGCTCCTATCCAAATATGCTGTGCTCCTATGGCGCTAAACTGCAGACCAATTTTTATGGCTTCAATAGAACCACTCATATCAATAATAGCATCAAATCCTTTTTTGTAAAATTTCGAAGTTATTGAGGTCAGTTCCTCAATAGGATTTAAACTATTATAAATATAATCTGCGCCAAAAGATTTGCTCTTCTCCAGTCTTCTGTCATCAATATCGAGTACGGTGACAGATGAAGCCTTTTTTTCTTTTGCAACTGCAGCTGCAATTAAGCCCAAAACTCCTGCGCCAAGAATCAGTACATTTTTATTTTCAATCTGATCAATTAAACGATGCGCCGCCATTACAGTAGCTCCGGCACAATTTATTATTGGTGCAAATTTTTCGTCTATTGATGCGGGTACTTTTAAAATTCCGGTTCCTTTTTTTAATACGCAATGTGTACCTAATCCGCCGTTGAATTTTTCATTTTCGGTAAATTGAACATGGCCGTATTTAAATAAACTTGCCGACTTTTGAGGCATTTTATCGGTTACAAATTCATCAGTATCGGTAGCGGCAAAAATAGTCCAGGTAATAAGATCGCCGGTTTTTAAGATGCTTCCGTTCAAGTCACAGAATGGTTCATCGAAAGACATTTCAATAATTTCTCCCACAATTTCATGACCTAAAACAATTGGTGATGGCTCTTTTCGTCTTCCTGTAAAAGTATGCAGATCACTGCCACATAAGGTGGTATATTTATTTTTTACTAAGATCTCCCCTTTTTGCAATTCAGGAAGAGTCGTATATTCTGGAAGTATACTGCCGTTTTTTTCATTAAACAGCATCACGCATGAATTACACATTTTTCTTTAAGGTATTTAAGTTATCAATTGTAAAATCAGGCCCTTGTCTTTCTGCACTATCTTTCAAAAGAATATTAGTATTGAATTTATAACTGATATTAATTTGCTCTTTAGTCACATTTAGAACAAAATATCCGTGTGATGCGGTATCATTATAAATCATATGCGGATTAAGTTTGTACAGCAATTTGCTTTTTTTACTAATTTGCTCGCTGGTCAGGCGGTCATCATTTTTTGATGTTATGGATGGCGTTAGAAATTCCCAGGCAACAAGTTTTTTGTTTGCAGCTTCATCCGGTGCATTCAATTCTAAAACATGACTTTGATGATGATCTCCGGTTAGGATAACAGGAGGGTTTTTTAAGCCTTCAAAAACTTCAATTAATTGTTCTCTTTGATAGGGATATCCTGTCCACCAATCATCTTCTTTTACGCTTTCTTCTTTCTTACTCTGGTATCCGGTAAACATAACCTGATTTACAAGAAAATTCCATCTTGCATCACTCTGTTTCAATCCATCAGATAAATAATCCAATTGTTTCTTTGAGATCATTTTTCGCTGCGTACTCATTTTTTCAGGATCATTATTCAAAAGCTGTTTATCACGCCCGTCTAATCGTTCTTCGAGAAAAAAGAAATTTGCGTCTTTTCCTATTTTAATCGAACGTATCATTTCGCTAGCCGACTTTGCTCTAACGGGCATCCATTCAAAATAAGCCTGTAAAGCTGCCGCACTTCTGTCCCTCCAGCTTCCTTCGTTACTCTGATGATTTTTGGCTCCACCGAAATAAGCATTATTAGCCAGCTCATGATCATCCCAAATACAAATAAAAGATTTAGTACGATGTGCTTTTTGAAGCTCTTTATCTTTACGATATAACGCATATCTTTTTCTATAATCGTTTAAGGATACAAGCTCATTTGGCGGATCGTTGAATCTTTTACTTTCATCAAGAAAGGTTTGATTGGCATATTGTCCTGTACCATATTCGTAGATGTAATCTCCTAAATGAAATACATAATCAATGTCCTTATTGTCTGCAATATGTCGAAACGAGGTAAAATAACCATCTTCGTAATTATTGCAGCTGATAACCGCTATTTGAAGCGCATTTGCAAGTGAAACCGGCATAGTTTTACAAACTCCAACATCCGAAATTATATTTTTATAAAGGAACCTGTAATAGTAAACCTGGTTACTTAGGAGTCCGGAAACATCCACTTTTACCGTATAATCTCTTTCTGAAGATGTTGTTACAGCGCCTTTTTTAATTATATCTTTAAAAGCGGCATCATTTGCAACCTGCCATTCAACATTGCAGACTCCCGAAATTGTAGTATTTATATGTGTCCATAGCATTACTGCCTCAATTGTTGGATCTCCTGAAGCTACACCATGAATAAAATATTCATTGCTTTCCGGAGCAAATATTGAAAATCCTCTAATTGGAAACACTAGCGGAATCATTCCGAGCATTGATCGTTTAACAAAGTTCCTTCTGTTCATCTTTCTGGTATAAAAAATACAATAGTACTACTTGAATGTTATCTGTATGTTTGCTAATTATTAAAAACTATAACTCACACCAACTTTACCACGAATGCCATAATACTCAACCTGCTCAGGTCTGGAAATTACGCCGTGATAATAGCGTAACTCCTGATTGGTAAGGTTATTCAGGTCGACGAAGAAGGTGATGTTCTTTGGCGTGGTATAAGAAAGATTCATATCTAAATGAAAATCCTTATCCTGATATCTGTCAGCACCTTTGTTATCGCGTATTTCAACTAAAAAACCTTCACGATAATTGGCGGCTAATCTGGCTGCAAAACCTTTATACTCATAAATAAGCGAAGCATTAAAGATATTTGGAGACTGATTCATTAAACCCACTTTTTCATCTCCCCTGTCTGATAAAGTCGTTTCAGACTTTGTAAAAGTATAATTTGCCTTAAGACTAAAATCACTTAAAAAGCCTGGTAATTCAGAAAATTTCTTGTTGAATCCCAATTCAAATCCATACAAAAATGCATTGTCAGAATTTAATGGTCTTGAAACTTTATATAAGTCTGTTTCGCCCCCTACGGTTCTCGTTTCATCAGTTGTCGCGGTGTAAATAAGATCTTTAAGATCTTTGTAAAAAGCACTTCCGGTGATATAATCGTTTTTATTCAGATAATAAGAAGCTACCAAATCATAGTTCCATGAAAAAGTTGGTTTTAAATTGATGTTTCCTTCTGTAACGGTAAGGTTATCAGGATTGACTCTTACACTCGGACTTAACTCATTAAAGGCTGGACGGGCAAAGGTTCTGGTAATTGCCGCTCTTAAATCGAGTTGTTGTGTTGGTTTATAAATAAGATGCGCCATAGGCAAAAGTGCACCATAATTTTTGCTTCCGTATATAGGAGTAACCACTTTTGTGATGTCGTTAAACTCGTAACTTTTTGCATCAACTGCTGTATTTTCGTATCGAATACCTCCCACAAAACGAAGGTCTTCCCTGATATCCCATTCTGCTGATCCGTAACCTGCCCAGACATTTTCTGCATCATCATAATTTCCTGTAGCATAACTGGAGTTGGTAGCATCCTGATAATTGTATTTCAGATAAGGTGCAATTTTTGGATTACTCATTGGATCAATAAAAGAACGTTCTGTCGGATAGTTAAATTTTAAATTATCATAATTATTATTAAGTTCCGGAAACCAGTTGTTTGTTGGAAAAGGTTCGCGTTCCCAATTATTCAAATATGCTTTTGGTGCTTTTGTATCGTAAGTCCAGGTAATGTAACGGTAGTCATAAGTACTCGTTTTATTTCTGTATTTTCCTCCAAACTTTATCTTCAAATTTTCTGTTGTATTATAGTCAAAATCAATTGCTGCCACTCTGTCTTTTTCTTCGACATTACGAATTGAAGTTACATATCTGTCCAAATAATAATTATCGCCATTATAAGGTGTCGAAGCGCTAAAATGCGGTTGAATATTATTTGCCGGATCTCCCTGATATCCCTGAGGTCCATCGCCCTGCAAAAATTTGTAATTGGTTCCGTCCACTTTTACCAGATTATCATATTTTACTGTTTGTATCCAGTTTCCATAATAATAACCTCTGTCATTTTTTGTCGCAGACGAAGGACCATTGTAACCTGCCCAGGAGTTGTAAGCGGCAAGTCTGGCATTCATCTTTAATTTATCTGTCAGCTTGCTTTCATAACCAAATTCGCCACCATAATTTTTAAACAAATAATCTACTGTACTCCAGCGCAATACCGCATTGCTTGTCGTTTTATTAAAGTAATGCATCGTTTTACGATTTTGCTCTTCGTCAAGAAGCTGACTGTAGTAGCCGCGCAGGTAAATTTTATTTCTGTCGTTAAAACGAAAATCTGTTGCAAGGTTAAATCCTGTAGAAGTTCTTACTCCCTGGTAATTTCTAACATCGAGTGTGTTTACATTGTGCAATTGGTTACCGTAAACTACCTCATAATCATCTGTTGAATAACTGCGTTGATTGTAATTGGTCATCGCCAGAAAGCCGAATTTTTTATTAAAAAATCGGTTTCCGTACATAACAGTACTGTTGTATTTAAGTTTGTCTTCGGCGCGAAGGTTAAACGGAAGAGCAACTGTTACACGCACGGTTTCTTTTTTAGGAGAAAATTTCGGAATATAATTGATTGTTCCTCCAATAGCATCTCCTTCATATTCTGGCGTGATCGCTTTAACTACCTGTATATATTCCAGAAACTCTGTTGGAAGTAAATCCATTGGTACTGTTCGATTTCCCAATAAATCACCTGAAGTTTTGGCTGATGGCATTCTGTCTCCATTAATCGTAGCCGAACTCCATTGCGAAGGTGTTCCTCTAACGGTAACATATCGGCCCTCTCCCTGATCTCTGTCGATACTTACTCCTGGAATTCTCTGTACGGCTTCTGCAGCACTAATATCCGGCATTTTACCTATAGCGTCTGCACTTACAACGTCCATAATAGCATTAGACTTTTGACGCATATCTATTGCCTTTTTCTCGCCGCTGGTGTAATATTCCAAAACTACTTCTTTCAGTTTTTCTTCCTGACCTGCCAGTACAATATTTCCCAAATCAATATTGGATGAAGCAACATTGATTTGAATGTCTTTTGTTGTATGATTTGAACTTGAAATTTCTAAATGATAATGCCCTGGTTTTAATGTAAAAGAGAAATTACCATTTTTATCATTATTCACGGTTTTAGATTGTTCTATAACCAAAATTGAAGCCGGATGTAAAGGTCCGGATTCATTACTAATTTTACCTTTAATTTCTTGAGCGTATGTAGAAGTAAAAAATAATGAAGCTGCAATGTACAGTACTGTTTTCATGACTTTTTCCTGCAATGTTAAGCCAACTTTATTTTTATACTGGATTAGGCTACCAGTTATAGCAAAAAGATTTAATTCCATTTTTTTGTTTATTTTTACAGTGCAATATTACTATACAAATGTTTACTATATGTAAACAAACCATGAAGTAATGTTTAATATTAATTAACTTTTGTACACATATGCTAAACATGGAAGGTGCCATTATATTAGAAATAAGCAAACGAATTAAAAGTTATCGCCTTGAGAAAGGACTTACATTACAGGAACTTGCTGATTTAAGTGGCGTTACAAAAGGCATGGTGTCACAAATTGAAAACGGAAGAAGTATACCTTCGCTAACCGTTTTGTTAAGTATAGTAAGCTCTTTACAAATAAACCTTAGCGAATTTTTTAAAGATATTAATGAGGAGGAAAGTATCGTTTTAATAAAGAAGAAAGGAACTTATGAATCTTTTCAAAAAGAAGGATCTAATGGTTTCTCGTACGAACGTTTTATAACGCGTACTATTAAAAACTCTACGATAGATATTGTTTTTTTGACTCTGGAACCTAATAGCACCCGAGACCAGGTTACAACCGATGCTTATGAATATAAGTATATACTTTCAGGTGAAGTTGACTATCTTATTGCAGAGGAAATTTATTCTTTAAAAGAAGGAGATTCTTTGTTTTTTGATGGAAGACTTAATCATGTACCAATCAACAGAAGTAAAAAGCCATGCAAAATGCTGATAATTTACTTTTTTGATAATTAATGCAAACATTCGATTTAAGTAACAAGCTGTCGACAAGTTATCATAACCTGAACCTCTACTGGTTGATTGTAAAAATAGAAAGGGCAGTTCAAATCCCTTTTTCTACGATAAAGGCCTGAAAATAAGGAAAAAAATATTTCAAAAGTTAAAAGAAAAAGCCATAAATCCTGCAAATTAAACGATTTGCAGGATCAATTGCCCAAATCCTTTATATTATCTTTTAGCCGTTGTTTGTATTTTTTTGTATTTTTTCGAAAATCTCATTTAATGTATCTTGCATCTCTTTTGCCGTATTTTCACCGCTTTGGTTTGTAATAATAAATATGCCCAGATTATATTTTGGTATGATGTAAATAAAACATTGCGAACGAAAAACACCGCCGTGATGGACATATTCTGTTCCTAATTTTTCATTTTTAAAAATCTGCCAACAATATCCTGAACTAAATTCATCATTAAATTTAACAAGTGGTTTGTGAGACTCTTCTATTTCAGGATTGTTTTTTAACTGATAGTTGACATACTTTATCATATCGGGAAGCGTAGCTTTAACATTGGCAGACGAACCCCAGGGTAATGCTGGAAATTGAGAAGTTATTTCATTAAAATCACAATGGTAGCCTACTGCAAGGTTTTCTTGTTCGCTTTTTGACAGACTCAATTTGGTATTGTTCATTTGAATGTTTTTCGTCAGGTATTCTGTTAATAAAACATCAAACTTGTTGTGATATACTTTTTCTAAAACCATACTCAATAATTCAATTCCTGCATTTGAATAGGCAAATTTATATCCTGAAACTGTATCAATTTTTACGGTATGCAAGTCCCTTAAAAAATCTTTTTGTTTGTAGTTTTTCAAAACATTGTTAATGTTTTCAGGCGTATTTTTATTAGTGAAATCTTTATAAAGGTCATTCACATCTAAAGGAAGCATTTTTGGTAATCCACTGGTGTGAGTTACCAAATCTTTTATGAGAATAGCATGACCATTGTATTTTAAATTTGGATAATCTTCAGATAAATAGTTTTGAACAGGATCTTCAAGTTTTAATTTATTCTCCAAAACTGCTTTTGCAACTAATGTTCCTGTGAAAGTTTTGCTTAACGAACCAATTTCATAGATGGTCTGGTTAGTTGGCACGTTCGCTTTTCCTTTTTCCAGTTCGCCGTAATGTCCGATAAATTCTTGTCCCTGATAAACGATTCCGATCGATACCGAATTGATCAATGGTTTGTCAACCATTTTATTGGCAGCACTATCAACTAAAGATTTAAGATTGATATTTACTTTTAATGAACTTTGTGCTACGCCAAAAACTGAAAATAATAAAAAAATAAAAAGACCTGTTTTTTTCATGGTTTGTAAATTTGAGTTTTAAAATCTATTACAAATATGCTTTAAACAATCTTCAAAAACGTCCTGCTAAAAAAGTCGGACTTCTTTTTATTCCTAAATTGAGTCCGACTTTTTACAGAGAAAAGTTCGACTATTTACAATAGTTTAAAAATCAAGACTTTCGGAATTCTGTTGGCGTTAAATTGGTGTATTTTTTAAATGAAGAATGGAACGATGATTTTGAATTAAACCCGACTTCATAAAAGATTTCCGAAACTTTTAATTCTTTTTTTGCAGGATCTTTTAGAAAGGTCATTGCTTTTTGAATGCGATATTCATTCACAAAATCAAAAAAGTGCTGATTGATATGGTGGTTAATTAAAACAGACAGATCACGAACTGGAATTTTCGCCTGATCTGCAAGTTCCTGAATCGTAAGTGCAGGTTCTAAAAAAGGCTCTTTTTCAAGCATAAATTTTTTAAGCTGTTCTATTTGGATACTATGTGTTTCGTCAGTTATATTTTCATTTTCTGAAGTGTCGACGAAATTTTTTGTCAGCTGTAATGTAGAATCAATTCCGCGAAAAAGTTCCGGATAACTTAATACCTTTAATATAAACCAGCAGGCTGTAAATAACACAGTAATTCCTGTCATCACATTCATCCAGAGAAATAACTCATAATAATCTGTATATCTCAGTATATTTTTGGTAATGACTACTGCATGTACAATTATGAACGCAATTGTCATCTGAAATAACCATTTGTGCACTAATGTGTTTGGATTGGTATAATTTTCAAGATAAATTTTCCTGTTCTTTTTCAGGATGATGAATATGGCAACGATATAAAAGAAAAACTGAAATTCAAAAAGTATCTGATGAAAATATATTTCGGGACTATGCGCCCAATGTTCATAAAAATAGCTCTTAGCCGCATCGTTTGCAAGATAAAATCTTGGGACTAAGCTTAAATTAATCATTATAAAAGGAATGAGATGAAGTAAATGCTTTCTTTTTAATTTAAAATCAGAATAACAAACAGCATTTACATATAAATAGAAAACAGGCATTCCCAATAAGTGACAAGAAATTCTGGGACCGTGCAAAAACATATAATTATTAATGAACCTATACATAAAAAATCCGCTGGTATCAATTGCATTTATGATTAGAAAAGTCGCAAATAACCGGTTTTCTATTTTGTTTTTTGTTTTGATAGTAAATAAAAACAAAGCCAGAAGCAGCGATATAAAAACAGCAATTGAAGAAATAACTTCCAGAAAACTTAATTTATCCATTTATTTTTTTTGTGAAAATAATATATAACTGAGGAACAAAAATCTTTCAGAAATACTATTTTTAATTTTAATAAGATGCCTTTTTTTTAATTTGCCGTGTGGTGCAGACCTTTTTTGCCACAAAGTAAAAATACACTATCCCCCTTCTCCAAGAAACAGAAAACCTTTAAATTTGTTAAGAAGCTTACCGTTACTGCCTTGTCCTGACAATTTCCTTTAACAAATCAGCAACAATCTGTATTCCCCTTCATTTTCTGATGGCGCTCTGTGAATACAGGGTAACACTTGTTGTTTTGGATGATCTACGGCCAGTCGCCAAAGATGTCCTAATCCTAAATTAACAGGTTGTGCATCTGCGTGGACCTGATAATGCAAATCAAAGTAATTCTCCTTCAAAAAGTTTTCGAATTCTTCCTCTGTTCCATCATGCAATTCCTTTAGTTTTGCCCGGATTTCCGGAATTACTATTTTTTGGTCTGCCTGCGAATTAGAAATAATATCACTTGCCGCTCCGTGATAGGTACATAAAAAAGTATCTGTTGCAATGGGCGAACGATCAACATGAAACGAATATACATCAGTGGATATGAAATCAAATTCATCATCACGCTCATAACACTTCAGTAAATTAAGAGCGGGAGAAGCGCCAAAATCAGTTAATAATTGCAAATCATTTAAGATTATTTCTCTTGCTGTATTCCCTTTTTCTGATAGTGTAAGTGCAACCAGATCTTCAGGATAAACTTCCGTTATATTTTCCTTTAAAGATAATTGGCTCACAATCTCTTTAAAATCACCATCCAAATTTCTATACCAGCATAGCGCATTTATTTCTCCCTTGAAATCGGTATGCACAAGCTCAGAGAAAGTAGCCACTATACCAATTTGGCTGCTGGCAGAAAATGTATTACTCATAGTATAATGGTATGAAACTAGTTAATTCATAGCATACAAAAATATATAATAGTATGCAGTTACGGCATTTTTATCGCTTTAAACTTTTGGAGTTAATGCTTTTCTGTTACAAAAAACTAAGGCGGTTTTCTAATACTTATAGCAAATTTTAGGATATAATCGCAGAACCACGAACCAATATGGAGCATAAAAAAACCTTATTCTTTTTTTGAATAAGGTTTTTTAGTTTAATCGCTTACATTTTTTAAGCGATGAAATTATTAAGTTTTAGAAAAAGAAATACCCCACAGATAATTGAAATACGCCGTTTTTATTTTTAGCGGAATACCCCTCTAAATTATTAATATCAGTTAATCCCAAATTATATCGTACACCAAAATTAAGTCCGTTGTCCAATTTATAGCCTAAGCCAAAATTAACACCAAAATCAACAGTATTAAACGAATCTTTTACATCTGTCTTCTCATTTTTAGCAGCAAGTAAAAAACCTATTTGCGGTCCGGCTTCAAGGCTCAATCCTTTTGTCACATAGTATTTTCCCATTAAAGGAACATTTAGATAACTTAAGGCAATTGTATTATCATTGAAACTATACCCCTGCCCGGAATACATTAATTCAGGTTGAAAAGAAAATTTATCTGAAATAGGAATTTCTGATAAAACACCAATATTAAATGAGGTCACAGCATCGATACCATTGGTATTATCTCCGCTTATAGTTGCGAAGTTCAAACCTCCTTTGGCACCAAATTTAATCTCTTGGGCAGTAACATTTGCAAATCCTAAAACTGTAACAACAGCTAGTAATAAAAATTTTTTCATAAAAAGTAATTTTAATTATTTGAATCCAAAATTCGTTTAAGAAAAACTATAAAAGGTATCAAAAGCTTAAAATTGTACAAATTGGTACTTATTTATTGGTCTTTTTATAGTAGTCCGGTGTCTGGCCAATCCCATTTTTAAAGGTTTTATAAAAAATTGTTTTTGAAGTAAACCCAGATTCTAATTCCTCGACTGGTGCAATATCCAGTTGGTTAACATAAAGTTGTTTCAGTGGAGTATTACAAAATAAAAAAGCTTCAGATTTTTCTGAAGCTGTGTCTTAATCGCAGGAGGTATTCTAATATCTAACCGATATGATTTTTATAAAGTTGTCATAAGAATTCGACATCTTTATCAGACTGAATCTTACGTTTTGTTAAAATCGATATCCGGCACTTAGTCCAAATTTTGCAACAATAGTATGATCTGTTTTATCTGCATTGATTAATATACCGCCATAACCAACATTTGCTTCAAAAAGAAATCCGCTTTTACTGACCCATTTCCAGCCTCCGCCGGCACCGAGAGCAAAATTAATTACGTCGGGATTTTCGGTATATATTGAATGATCTTCTGAAGTGTATATTTTTTTGCCATCTGTTGAAGCCAGCATTCCAAATCCCTCAACAAACCAGCCTGATGCGTATTTTTTACCAAAATATCTTCTGTAATACGGAGATATTGAATAATTTAAATCTTTTTCATTCTTTGTATTGTCAAACACATAATAAATAGAAAGCCCTAATGACGAATTATGATTTAAATGTCTTTCGTAACCAACCTGAAAGGATTGCCCTAAAGGAGCAAGAGCATTTGATTTAATTTCATTATTTTTCTGATAAGGATCCGCTCCATTTTGAGCATTGATACAATGAAAGGCAAACAAAATGATCAGTAGTAAAAAGTTTTTTTTCATAAAAAGTGATTTGAATTATTTAATTCAAAATTCATATAAGAAAAACTATAAAAGGTTTCAAAAGCTTAAAACTGTATAAATTGGTACTTATTTGTTGGTGTTTTTATATTCGTTTGGCGTCTGGCCCGTAACTTTTTTAAAGGCTTTATAAAAAGTGGTTTTTGAAGTAAACCCGGATTCTAGTCCCATTGCCAGCAAATTATAGTTTTCATATTCAGAATTGGAGATCATTTCCTTGACCGCTTCAACCCGGTATTGATTGATGTAATTGGCAAAGTTATCTCCTGTGATAGTGTTTATAATTTGTGAAACATAGCCCGCGCTTATACCTAGTTTTTCGGCAACCTTTTCTCTGTTTAAGGTACTGTCTGTATAAATGTGCTGCTCTTTGCAAAGAAGTTCCAGTTTTTGAAAATAAAGATTATCTGCCGTCATAGGCTCCCTATATTCCTGTAATGCACTATTGTCTACAATTTGAAGATTACTATACGAAAGAGTTAGATCTGTATTTAGAAAATTATAAACAGCATCTTTGTTATTGGCCAGTTTGTATTTGTAAATGCCTATATAAGCAGTCCAGTGAATTATGAATGTTGCAGATAAAGCCAAAATGCTCATAGTAGAAGAAAGATCAAAGGGAATAAATAAGCTGGCCAGATAAATAATAAGAAAAGCGAATAACAATGAAGTAACAATTGTCAATAAGGTAATGATCCATTTTTTTTCCTGTGTATCTTTTAAATGTTTTACCATAAAATAAGAGTAAAGCGACAGGAATGGAATGAAGGTAATGGCTAAGACAAGATGAATTAAACCAAGTATTTCGATGAGAACACTGCCTGACTCAGGAATAGTATAAATTCCGGCAACACGATCAAGATCTTGTGAAATAGTAAGGACAGCGGAATAGACAAATGGAATAAAACACAAATAAATTTTTTGTTTGCTTCTTACAGTGTCATCAATCCGGTGTATAATAAACATAAACAAGAAAGGAGGAATTAGAAATTCCCACTCGATATGGTCAATAAAACGAAGAAAGGGATAAGGAGTAAAGGCGTCTTCAACCTCAAAAACATGATTCAGTAAAATAATTGAAAGCGTAAATAGTAAGTATGCCAAATATTTATTTGAATTACTATTGAATAAGGAAGACTTTAAAATAATTAAGCCTAAGATTATTCCCTGAAAAACCGCTATATTTAAAAGTGTTGTATAAATCAATTTTTTATTCTAAAAGTTGTTTTTAAGATTTGCTTTGGAATATTTTGTTAATCTGCCATTTTTAAAACATAGCTTATTTCATACTAATTTACAAGGCGAATTTATAGTAATACTGATGACTTCCTTAATGGATTAAGAAATGATTAACTAAAATGAATACTTAATTTATATAAAAAAATAATGGCGCTGATAGCTTTTGCCACAAGAAGTTAATTGACTTATTCTTCTCTTTTAAAAATAGTTTTCAAAATTAAATACTATTATTATATTGTGAAAAAGTGTCATTTGGTCCCTGAATTAATTAACGGCAAAACAAATATGTCTCCGCAGTTCTATAGCGAAAATATAGAATTTGAAAGAGAGGTTACCTGGAATAATGTGAAGCTAACGTAATGGGGAAAAGATTTCAAAAAGTGATTTGAGATAAAAATAATGCAATTATAAAATTGCGAACATAGCGTAGTACAAAAGAATAACTTTATTACAAAAAAAAACCAACTCATCACGTCGACAAGTTGGGCTTTTACCATAAACAGTAACAAAATCTCTCTGTAACAAATATAATGGTATAAGGTAAAAATTAAGCCCGATAGCTTGTAGTAAAAAATCTACAAATGTGCAGAATTTATATTACAAATTTAAAACTACGCCAAATTTAATAGCACTCCAAAACATTCAGAGCCTGCAATTATAAGGGTTTGCAGGTTTTTTAATTTATACTACCATAAAAAGTTATCGTGACAAACTGTTACATAAGCACTTTATTCAAAATTAAAATGTGGTATTGTTGGAATTACATTGGTTTGAATTGCGCTTCCTTTAATAAGACCTTTTCGTTTTTATCCTGCTGCTTTTCTACTTAAACTTCTAAATTCAGAGTTTTGTTTCAGAACAATGACATTAATTCCTTTTGTAAATAAGCTTTCCTAATACTATTATTTATCGCTACTACTTTATTTAAGTGAAATCAAACCTAAGTTTTACGACGTTTTTGATATAAAAATACTCAGATATCGCCCTTTTTTCTTTTCATCATATAATTCATGAGAATAAAAAGGTTGTTTTATATCAAAACAAAACCATTGAAGGGGTGAAAAATAAAATTATAAGATATAACCTATACGAAACAAGAGGTTTAAACAAAATAAAGTAACTAAAAATTAAGAATAACAACACCATTAGATGGTAAAAAAAATAAAACATAAATACCTAATTATCAATCAATTAATCTTTAAAAGCGAATAATTTAAATATTCAAAAAAACTACCACTGAATGGTTATAAAATAATCAAACACAAATGACTCATTCTCAGTGTTTTTCAAAAAATGTTTCTAAAAAAAAGGTATTAGTCTAAAAAAAACAAGAAAAAAGTAAGAAATCATTTGAAATAGAAAAGAATACAAAATGTTTTTAGAAATATATTTGTGAAGTCAATACTGCAGTTGAAAACAAATGAAAAAAAATAGAAAAAAACAACTTAATACTAAAACTATGTCAGACTTTTTAAACCAATTCGGAGAAGATCTTGAAAAAAATGTACCAGGTTTCATCGCAGTTTCAATTGCGGAAATTCAAAGTGGAATGTCCTACTTTTCACTTTCTGTAGTTCCAGAATTTGATCCTGAGTTAGCATCTGCTTTCAACCTTGAAGTTGTAAAAGCAAAAATGAACGCAATTAGTGCTCTGGGACTAAAAAACCAAATTGTTTCGGATATCATGATTACACTATCATCTCAAATTCATATTATTGATATTTCTGATAATAACATGTACATGATCTATCTCGCAGTTGATTCAACCAAAGCTAATTTAGGGATGACTAAATCAATTCTTAACAAGTATAAAAAAGAAATTGCTTCTAAACTATAATTGATTTGAAATTGTAAAATGGCTGACTTTTAATGGTTGGCCTTTTTTTTAAATAAATTTTAAAAAAAGAAGTTATGAAAACGAAATTACTGTTACTTGTATTTTTTACTTTCACGATACTAATTAATGCGCAGAATACTAAAGGTATCAGTGGTGATACCAATTGGTTGAACATGTGGACAAATTTCAATCCTAAAACCACTAGCTATAACGACGCCTCCATAATAATTACGGGTACTATTACTTCAAACATGACATTAAAAAAAGAAAATGTCTATCTTTTGGTTGGTACAGTATATATTGCTCCAAATGCAACTTTAACCATTCAGCCAGGTACACTGGTAAGATGTGATGCAACTACTTTGACCACACTAGTTATTACAAAAGGAGCTAAAATTATCGCGGAAGGTACTGAAACTGACCCCATTGTTTTTACCTCGAACAAAGGTTCAGGAGACCGAAATGCCGGTGACTGGGGAGGTATTATTCTTTTAGGCGATGCACCAATAAACAAAACCGGAGGAATAGGTACTTTGGATTTCGAACTTGATCCGCAAAAAGCATTATATGGCGGAGACAACAAGGATAGCGACTCTGGTATTTTAAAATATGTTCGAATTGAATTTTCAGGAAAAAAAACAAGTGCCAATAAGCCTATAAATGGGTTATCATTAGCAGGAGTTGGAAGAAAAACAAAATTAGAATACATACAGGTTACCTCATGTGATGACGATTCCTTTCAATTCTACGGAGGATATGTGAATACCAACCATCTAATATCTTTGCGATCAGCTGATGATGACTTTGATTTTACTCAGGGTGTTCAATGTAATATCTCTAATAGTATTGCCATTAGAAGTCCGTTCTTGTCTGATAACTACGGGTCCCGCTGTTTTGAAATGGAAACTGTAGACACCAGAAAAGGAGAAGTTTTAGACAGCAAAAAAGAAATGACACGTGTAAATGCTGAGAATATGACAATGATGCATACGGAAGATATTGGAAGTGAAACCGAAGGACTTAAGCACGAAGCAATATTAATTCGCGAAAATACTTTTTTAACCTTAACCAATTCAGTAGTATCAGGATTTAGTCACCTTATTTTATTTGCAGATACAATTCCAATTTCTAACGAGTATTTAAATAAAATAACCTTAAAAGATCTGCTTATTAATGACACAAAGATTATTGGAACAACTCAAAACACAAACTTCAATTCCTTAATCAGTAATTGGTATCAAACAAAGCAATTCGCAATAGAGTTTATAAAACTTAAAAATGATGAGTTATTTAGCAACGCATCTATGAGAAGAAAACCCGATTTTAGAATTAAAAGCTAAACTAACTGCTTATCATTCCTTTGCAAAACCACATTTGATTGCTATAAAGCGTAGTTTAACAGAAAGACCATTCTTTACAAAAAATCAATAAAAAACCCAGTAATCGATTAGATTACTGGGTTTTTTATTTTCCATCAGTGAACAACGCTACTTGTTGTCTAAATTATCAATACAACTCTTTTAATGCTTTATCAAGACAAGTATAGTCAAAATACGAGTTAAGCTTAATGAATATTTTTTGCTCTTTTTGCAGAATCAGCAATATAGGAAAGCAACCACGCCATTTGTCCCTGTTTTGTAAAATAGATCTTTTTAGATTTGATATCGGGCATTTTCTCTAATAACGTCAGCAATAATGAATTTGCTGCAAGTAAGTATTTTTGAGAATAGGTTTTCAATACTTTCTCAACATCCTTGTTTTGTGGTGCCAGGGCTTCAAATTTTGCATAATCTGTTTCTAACATTGTATTGTACGCTTGTACATCCTTTACCTCAAATGGACTAAAATTTTCTATCGCACCATTTCCTTTATACAAGGTGTAAAAAGCCCAAACTGCACCACCGGACATGTAGATGTTATCTTTATTGAAAATTTTTGGACTTTGCTGATATAAATGATCTGTCTGTTCTCTTAATTCAGGTAATGCTGCAGACAATAATTCGTTAAATTCAGTAATCGAATTGGTCTTTGCTTTTTTGTTTATTTTCTCTGTAAAAGTAACCGTCCCTAAATCTAATGTTACGGGGTAAAATATCAAAATATCATCTTCACTGAATTTCTCCACATATCCGCCTTTCGTATTTCCGCCGCCAATATCCAAAATCAAAGAATTGGAATACTCTTTTGGCGGAATACATCCTTTTAATAATAACTTTGCTTCTGTTTCAGCAGTAATTATCCCTACATTAATATTAGTAAACACGTACAATCTCTGGAGTAAAATATCTACATTTTCAGCCATTCCAACTCCTGAGGATACCACTATAAAGATGTTCTTTTCTTCAATTTTATTTTCTTTAAGTAGTTTGGTATAATTTTTCACCACTACATTAAAGGCCGTGTCAATATCATTGTCCGCTAATTTTTTATCCACAGCTATACCTTTGGCGATAGCTACATTTTCTGTCCAGAAATCAACTACTTCATATTTTCCTTTTTTAATGTTTTGGACATTTATTACCGACATTTTTACCCCCTTACTTCCTATTTCAATTCCGGCATAGAGTTCTTGTGAAATTAAACTCGGAGAAATTAAAAAAATAAAAATAATTATGACTTTTAGTGCAATACATTTTTTCATCTTAAATGGGTGTTTTTTTTTAATAATAAGAGTAGCTCAATTGTATTCAAACATTGAAAAAGAATTACTAACTCATTTTCCTGTCAAAGCAGATTAGTGCTTCTTACTCTTATCAACAAAAATGGATTGCACTATTTTTATTTTAGTTTCGATGGCTTCTTTCTCAACCATCTTCACCAACCAATAACAAAGCGTAATGGCCAATACACCAATTAAACTCATAAATATAAAGTCGGCTCTGTAACTTGCATACGCGACAATCTCCATACCTGTCTTTGCACTAAGTATATGCGCAAGACTGAAACTCATGGTAAAAACAGACATGTACCTTCCCTCCTGATTATTGTGCGATCTCGTCATGGCAAATGAGTTTGAAAAAGGAAAAGTTAACATTACCCCCAGCGTCATAAAAAACATCATTACGTACAATATTCCATACCATTTGTCATTCAGTAGCAAAAGAATATAACTAAGCACCATAAAGGATAAACCAACCATTATTACGTTAAGCTTATTCATTTTGTTTTTTTCGACATAATTAACAATAGGTAATTCAAACAGCAATGTTAGTATACCGCTAAAACTTAAAAGCAAACCACTGTTTACTTCAGACAAATTAAATTGCTCTTTGTGATACAGGGTTAATGTAGTAAACACCTGAAAATACATAATTCCTGTAATAAGCGAAATGAACATATGCGTTAAAAAAGTTTTATCTTTTAATATTGCATATTTGTCTACTCCTATATTGTTTTTTTTGAGTTTAAAAGGTAATTTTCTTTCTTTAACTAGAAGAACAAAAACTAAAACTGCCAAAATACACGTAGCGGAATCTACATAAAAGAGATATTTGTAACCTATCAATATAATGATAAGACCACCCAAAGGAGGACCAAACAGAAAACCCAGACTTGTTGCTGCTCTTACTAAAGACAACGCTCTGGTTTTATTTTCTTTTCGGGTATAGGTATTTAAGGATACCAACATTGCCGGCCTGAACATATCTGCAATAGTTGTTAAGAGCAGAATTGCAATACAAAATCCTTCAAATGATGTTGTATACTGTAATGCAAAGAATATTAGTCCACTTCCAAAAAGGCTTCCAATCATTACTTTGTAGAACCCAATTCTATCAGACAATACGCCACTTAGCCAGGTGCCTATAAAGGAACCAACACCAAAACAAACCATCACCCAACCAATCTGATTGTATTCAAAATGCAGGTTCTCTCTCATGTATTTCGAGAGAAACGGAATTACCATTGTTCCCGTTCTGTTTATAAAAGTTATTAGGGTTAAAATCCAAATTTCTTTTGGAAAACCACTATAATTTTCTATATATCTTTTTCTTAAGTCGCTAATCATTTCTTTTTTTTTTGATGAAGTTTTTTTATTTTTTTGATATAATTTTAAATAAATCAAAAAGACAACTTTTTTAAATCGCTATTCTGTTCTTACTTTTATAAACCTGAATAATTGATATGAAAGATGACTTTTAAAACCAAGACAAAAAAGCGCGATACTAAACATTTCCTATCTCTGGATAGAAGTTACTTTAACTACAAATCGCTTTTTTTAAATAGTTTGATTTATTATTCAATGGATTTATTCCATTTTTTAGCAGGCACTATTTTTATTCAAAATATCCGGCTAAACCTATCTTAAATCCTTTTTAATCTTTAATTAGATGAATCCTTGTTGAAAATAATAGTGTTTACCACTACTTCTTTCATCCATTTAATAGTTTCGATTACGCCCGTTTCTTTACAAATCATATTGCAGTTTTGATGCCCCCAAGCCAGATTGTAAGGGGAATGATTGAATTCTCCTGTTTTCAGCTGATTAATATAAAAAAGGTTTATTGGGCTAATATCTTTATCGCTATCTGATTTCTCAGGAGATTCAAAGAAGTTAAGCAGAAAAGCCTCAGCACTTAATTTTTTTAAACAAAGGGGACAAATAGTGTTTTTGGCACTATCGATAATTCGGGTCTTGTAAAGTCGGTCGGTATTAGATAATTTTTGATTATTACATGCTGCATTGATAGCTGCCATTCGGTCTTCGATCTCACTTTCTGTCATTCCGGCGTCTAGTGCTACTTCTTTAGCATTATAGCAAAGCCAGAATAAATACTCTAATTGTAAGTGACAGGATTTTATCGTTAAAAGAGAGGCGTATTCTGCTACTCTGATTCCGGCTCCTTTGCAACTGCTGGTATTAAAACCAAGGACAATCTTCTCTTCGTCTTTTGAAGTTGACGATAGTATTCTTGCGACAAAATGACCTTCTATAGGAGATGTTCTTTTTTCGGCTATAGCAAGCTTATTTTTATAAGGGTTAAATTCATTCCATTGCGCCCTTGTCTCGTAAAGCAAGATCGCATTGACACCAAGTTTTAATTTCTTGGTTTTCATCATAACTAATGCATCAGGATTTGAGTAATAATCCTCAGGACTAAGGACAACAATAAATCCACTTTCAAATCTGTTTGAAGTAAAAACGGAAGTATCGAATAAATGGACTGATTCAAAAGGTATTAAAACAGTACCATTTCTATTGGCCCTGTTTTGATAAATTACATCATCATTTGCACTTCTGGTTTGCCCGGTCTTGTAGATTTTACTTTGCAGTAGAGGAGGTAGTTTGGGTAGTCGTTTTGCCATAGGTTATTGTTTAGTTGGTTGTTTTTGGTTTATTATAGATTTGCCAGATCAGGAAATACATTAGTAAATTTTATTTAAAAAAATAAATCCATAATCTGAAGGGGTATAGCAATTTAACTAACTTGAATAGACTGATGTTAAATCATAGGCATATAGACAATTTATGAAAGCTTTATAAAATCAAATTTAGGCTCAAAAAAATAATCACGAAAATCTAAAAGGCTTTTTTATTGTAACAATATTAACAATTATTATCAAATTTGTGGAACTTTTTTAGTTAAAATTTCAGGGCTTTTACGGATTTTTATTTATGCCAATTTTTCAAAATAAAGCTTTATTTCCTACGTAAAAATACCTGAAAACGGCATATGACACCTTATGAATGAGTTATTTCGTACGTAAACAAAAATCAGCATTCCTAAGGATTTGAACTTTTTAAAATTTTAACAACTTAAACACTTGTTAAAGCAAATCTGATTTTTTCATCTTACAAAAAAGAATAGATAATCTGTTTTTTTTTGATGGATTACAGCATTCTCTTTTTTAGAAAAAGCACTTTTCATCTTTTTATAAAATTAGCGAGCCCACCTGTTTAAAAAAGAACACGTGGAATTTAAAAAAGAAGAAATTTAAGCCCAAGGTTATTTGCTGAGTACTACTGTCTTTGATAATAATTATGCTATATTTACCATTAAAACAGAAGATTTTTAAAATGGATGATTTTTTAATTGGTATTGGAAAAAGACTAAAAGAAATTAGAAAGAAGAATGCACTAACCATACACGAGGTCGCAAATAGAGCTGGTGTTAGCAACGGTCTAATTTCCAGAATTGAAAATGGAAGAACGATTCCATCCTTACCTGTTTTGATCGAATTAATACAATCTTTAAATACAGATGTAAGTTATTTTTTTGAAGGTGTTGAGAATACAAAAAATGCCAAATACATACACATCAAAAAAGAAGATTACCAAAAAATAGAAAAGGAAGACCGATCTGAAACAAAGGGTTTTAATTATTACAGCATTTTTAGCAAAAGTATAAACTCTATTGGTTTTGAAGCCGTTATATTAGAAGTTGAACCAAATAGCAAACGTGATAAAGTTATTACGGATGCCTGGGAATTCAAGTATATCATAAAAGGAAGTGTAACCTATATTATTGATGAACTTGAAGTAATAGTAAACGAAGGCGATTCTTTATGCTTCAACGGAAGACATCCGCACGTGCCTGAAAACAGGACCAAAGAAAACTGCATTATGCTGGTCCTTTATTTTTATTCTGAAAGCAATAGTTAAATCTTTATTATACTTAATCGCAAGGAGCGCAATGAAATAAAACACAAAATTCACAAAGCTTTGACTATAAAACTTTGCGAATTTTGCGGTTAAACAAAAAAGGCCACCTCTAAAACAGAGATAACCTTTTAAAAATAAAAAAACATAAACTAATTCTTCGGTAATTCTAATTTATAACAGAGTATAATGATGCCAGGGAATCCAGGATATAATCAGGGTTAGCCTCTTTTAATTGCGATCTCGTCTGAGCTCCTGACAAAACACCAATTGTCAGTCCGCAGTTCGCATTTTTACCTTCTTCGATATCTATAACAGAATCTCCAGCTTTCAGTACTTTAGAAGCATCTACAATACCAAACAACTCCATTGCTTTTACAATCATTTCCGGAGAAGGTCGTCCAATTACAACATCACTGGCTGTGATTAAAGCATCATATTGATTGCCTTCTGTCCACTTTAATTTTTCCAATAACGTATTGGCAACTTCACTACTATATCCTGTATTCAGGACTATTTTTATACCGTCTTTTTTTAATTTCTCCAAAACTTCCTCAACTCCTTCAATTGGAAAAACCGAAGCGGTAAGATATTCCTGGTCCAGTATCTCTTTGAAATATTCAAATATTAATGCTGTCTTATCCAAATCATTATTGTCAAGATGAGATAAAATATCTTTTATTGCCTGATATTTTTCCTTACCGGCACCAATAGCCAAAACCAACTCTAAAGAAACATCAATTCCAAATTTATTAATGGCTTTATGTAATGATTTATAAACGATATTCTGTTCATCTATTGTTGTTCCCGCCATATCAAAAACAACCATTTCAATTTCATTAATTTTCATTTTTAAGTGTATTTATTTTTTATAAACATGCCATTTGCATGTTACCTTACTATTTAAATCCTTTTCTATTTTAAGTTTTTTCTGTCTTAAACATTAAAAATCTTATCAATGTTGTGTTTGGCAAATCCGGCACTTCCGGTCATTCCCTTACCGCCTATTCCGGTTATGATATGAATATTCTCACCAATCGTATGTTCAAAAATATCTTTGGTTTTACATTGTGAATACAGACCAAACCATCTGTTTTGAATTTCATAAGTTGGCAAATCGATTATCTTTTTAGCTTCTTCAATCATGAAATTATCAATGTCCATATTCAAATCAAATCCAAGAGAATCAATATCTTTTGCCAAAGCATATTCATGCGAATCTCCCAAAATTACAGATCCGTCCAACGCTTGTTTGAATAAAATATGAACACCATATTTCTTTTCAAAACTATCCTGATTTTCTTTTGATTTAATTGCTGCATACGATTTGCATTCTTCAAAAGACTCATATCTTCTAATGGTCAATCCTGTCAAAATAGAACCCTCTAATTTGTAATTATGTTGCGGCTTGGTTTGCAACATCTGAAGCTTAGAAACAACCAAATCGCTGTTGTTGTAAATTTCAGGATAAAGAATTTTGAAATCACTTCCGTTACAAATAATCATTTTTGAGGCTTTGTATTCTTTTCCTGTGGAAGTGGTTGCTACCACTCCGCCATTTCTGCTTTCAGTATTCACAACGGTCGTCGTCATCACTAGATCCAGACCTAAATTTGCAGTCATGAATTGGTGTAACTTATGAATCATCGTGGCTGGTTCAACGGTAACTTCCTGTGGAAAAAACAAACCTCCAGTACAATAATCAGATAGCAAACCCGAGTATTTTACCAGACATTGCTCTTTTGTCAGCAAATGAGATTCATAATCATTTGAGCTATTTATTTGATGCAATTCTTCTATTAATTGCATTTCTTCTTCGTTTGAAGCCAAATAAACCGTTCCGTTTTGGCGAATACTGATATCAAACTGCGATTGAATATCTTTGTAAATCTTTAAACTTTCTTTTCCGAAGTTTTGCCATTTCCTGTCCATTCCTGACGGCACAACCTGACCAAAATTTCTAACAGTAGCACCTTCCGGCTTGCTGTTTTTCTCCAGAATAGCAACTGACATTCCTTTTTGCAAAGCATGATAGGCATGAAAAGTTCCTAAGACTCCTCCTCCAATAACTATCAAATCATATTTTTTATCCATTCAATTTATCTTTTATGTTTAAGGAAAAGCAACTACCTGTTTCTTGCTTTTTTCATGAACCCGCTTGTTAAAATACCATAAAGAACCTATTGCGAGCAGTAATAATAATGCTGCCGATTCCAGATTTAGCCATATAAAAAAATGACTCCAGGTTTGCTTAAAACCTATTACTTCTTTAAGCAAAAGCACAATAACACTACCCAAATACCCCATAGCATCAGCGATATAAAATAAGAAACCAACGTTACCTTTAAACTTCATTACCGCAACTAATCTTTCAAAGACAAGGCAATGAAATAATATGTAAGGAAGATAAACTCCTATTCCGGTCGTAATCATCCAAATGACAGGAGATATAAGTCCTTCTTTAAACAACAAGGTAAAAAGCATAATTACAATTGCTCCGCCAGCAGTAAGATACATACCTACACTAAAAGCCTTTTTATTATTTCGGATCAACACACCCGCTGCCGCTATAGCAAGAACAATTACAGCCACCGGAATTTCTGTAAGGGTCACAATTTGCGGAGATCCCGAATATCCTTTCTCTGCCCAAAACTCCACCATAAAATTGTCCCTAAAATCCCTAACAATAGTAAGAATGACATAAATACCGACCAAAGCAAAATAGCCTACTCCATTATCTCTAATAAATTTTTTGCGTTGCTCACTATACATAGGTACTCGCTCTGATCTTGCCTTGATGTCGCTTTCATCCGGATCCTGGTTTTTATTAAGAATCCAAACGGACAAAAGGAATAAAGGAAAAAACAACAAACCTGTATAAAATGGCATCGTATATTCATCTGCATTAAAGTCTCTCATAAGCAGCAATCCGACCGTTTTTACCAGTCCGGTTGAGAATATAAATGTGGCACTTAGTGCAGCCGCTAACATTTCGGTATTTTTTCTTCCTTCAATATAAGAAAAGACGATACCGAACACCATTCCCAGAGGCAAGCCATTTAAAAACAATGCCAGTATTTTCCATTTTCCCGGAACAATAGCAAACAAGCCCAACATCAATAAACCAAAAGAAATAAAGGCAATTAGCCATTTTGCTCTTTTTGACTTCGGCATTTCAGAAATAATTTTTATTCCTATAAATTTTGAAACCATATAACCCAAAACCTGACTTAGTACTAGTATTGTTTTAGCATCTAGCCCGTAGCCAAAAGCAAGCGAAAGGTATTGACCTGCCAAAAATGATTTGCGCACCGCATACATTCCAGTGTAACATACAAACACTGCAACCACAATTGCAAAGGTAGATATTTTTTTACTATTTGTAAATTTTTTGCTTTTTTGAAACATGCTAATGATATTAATTTTTAGCAAAAGTAAACCTCTAATCAAACATAAATATTATCTAAATGTAAAATAATAGTTATTAAAGTTTACAAATAGTAAATATTGTTTCGTAAAAATAAAAAAGATAGTATTTTTGAAAAGCACAATAAAACCTATGGTTAACAACGATTTACCAATTACACACTTAGCCACAACAAAGAGAATAACCGGGTCTAAGGGAAAAACAAATAAATATTCAGCAACATTTTTATTCTGAGTATTTTTTTTAAACAAAATATTACAAATAGTAAACAAATTAAATCATAATGACAATCAAAGCAACGGCAATGGTTTTTTCTGAAGTAGGCCAGCCATTCGAAAACCAACAAGTAATTTTAAACGAAATAGACCATAACGAAGTACTCGTTCGTATTCTTTATACAACGATATGCACCAGCGATATTCATACGTTTACAGGAAAGAGATCTCTAGCTTGTCCTTGTGTTTTAGGACATGAAATTATTGGAGAAATTATAGCCAAAGGAAAAAAAATAAACTGCGATTTTAATGGTCACCTCTTAAGTGTTGGAGATCTGGTTACCTGGTGCGTGTATGCTTTTGACAAGACGAGTGAAATGGCTAAAAAAGGAATACCTCAAAAATCTGAAGGTCTCTACAAATACGGGCATCACCAATTTAAGCCCGATGATGGATTAAATGGCGGACTGAATGGCGGATTTGCTACGCATTGTGTATTGAAAAAAGGAACTGCCATTTTTAAACTACCTGATTTTTTAAGTTATAAGCAGGCAGCCCCGATAAATTGCACGCATGCTACAATTGCAGGAGCGTTGCGCGTAGCGGGTTATCTTGAAAACAAAAATGTAATGATTACCGGAACTGGTATGTTAGGACTTTCGGCCTGTGCAATGGCCAGGGAAAGCGGCGCTAAAAATGTATTTGCCATGGATATTAATCCGGAACGTTTGGTATATGCTAAAAAATTTGGTGCGAATAAGTTGGTTGATGCTAATTTATCTGCTGATGAAATTAGAAAACTTTATCCAAAAGAAAAAATTGATGTCATTATCGATACAACGGGGATTCCTGCTGTAATGGAGCTGGGAATCGAAACCCTTAATATTGGTGGTATCGCAGTCTGGATTGGAGCCGTTTTTAATCAACCTGATACAAAAATAAATGCCGAAATGATTGTGCGAAACCTCATCACTATAAAAGGTCTTCACAATTACACACCAAACGATCTGGGTTTTGCTGTTGATTTTATTGCTAAAAATCATTCAAAATATCCTTTTGAAGAACTCGTTGGAAAAGAATTTCTGCTAGAAGAACTACCGGAAGCTTTTGAATCTGCCAAATCAGGAGAACATTATAGAGTTGGGATTCGACAATAAAATTTTAAAAATTCCAATTTTTTGAAATTCCAAATCCTGAATTACAAATGTTTTATGTTTCATGTTTCATGTTTTATGTTTCATGTTTCATGTTTCAATAAAAAAGCCAGAATCAATTTAGATTCTGGCTTTTTCTATTATACTAAAATTACAAAATATTGCGATTTGGAATTTGGAATTTCAAAAAATTGGAATTTCAAGATTTTGAATTTAAAATCTTTATTTTGTCAACCAGGCATCCTTTAATGGATCATCTGTTCCTCCAAATTGATCTTGTATTGCTTTTTGATAGTTTTGTGGATTGTATGCAGACTCTGTTGCCATATACATCCATCTGCGTGGCAAAACACCATTTGCGGTACCAATTCCAGCACCTCCGCTTAACAATGCCGGTACTCCTGTACGACGATAGTTATAGAAAGCTTCCCATCCGGAATTGTTAAACATCGCCATGTATTTTTGCGTTAAGATTTGATTTAAACCTGTTGCATTATCGCCTGCATAAGCCACATTTGTCAGGAATTGAGCAATATTAACAGTAGCGGTTCCCCAAACATCTCCTTGCTTTAGACCTTTAGGATTCACTTTAACATTAGAAGAACTAATTGGGAAATTGATACTAACAGCTTGCCCTTCCGTTAAACTATAAGTTGCCAGTGAAGCATTAATTCCTTTTAGGTACCAATCTTTAGCATTTTGCCCTGTTATCCAGCCTCTGTTAATTGCCTCAGCAATATTAAAGCACATCTCAGAATAACCTATAAAGATAAAAGGCTCCGCACTTGCTCCGGTTTGAGAAACATAATAACGATTATAGTTAGCAAAAGAGTACATACCATTATCCGAATTGGTTAGCAAACTTGCCTGCGATAAATTGGGATCAGAACCTACGAAAGCAGAAAAATCACTAACCGCTTTTCCTCCTGTTACCTGAGCAGGTGCCGGAGTCGACGTAACAAGAATTCTTGGATCCTGTGTTTGTGACCCTATGTTTAAGTACGTAGCACCAGGGTTTGAGAAATTATTATATGCATTTAATTGCAAAGAATAAATAGGATAACGGTTTACGGCATTATAAACATAAACCATATTATCAGCATTTCCAGCCATTATTGGGTATTGCGCCGGATTGTTGATGATATTGGCAAACTTTTGAACGACTTGCAAGTCTGCATTGTCCTGCGCTCTTTTACTTAAACTAACTAAAACACGTAAAGTATAAGTATTAATTAATTTTTGCCACTGCAAATAGCTAAAGTTAAAAATATCACCGCCTGCATCTACTTTTGTAGAAGCTAACGTTGGTGTTGCTGCGATTAAGTTTTTCAATAATGTATTAGCATTGTCCAGCATAAGCAGCGAACTTTTATAAACCTCTTTCTGATTGTCATAAGCCGGCGTTAAGTTCTTAGAATCTCCTGCTTGCGAAAATGGAATATCCCCTACTCTTTGTGTCAACCAAATACCTGAATACGCTTTAAAAAATTGTGACAACGCAAAGTAAACATTGGTGTTATTACCGGATTGTTTAACAGCTTGTGTTTCTAAGCTTAAGGCATATTTTAGAATATCATAACTATCGCTGGTATTACCATAATTGTAGTTATTATTAAATCTGTAATATTGATAATTAGATATATTATACTGTGCACCACCAGCAGACAAAGCCCAGGGTTGCTCATCAGTACGTATCATTGTAGCTGTTAAGTGATTCAACAGCAAAGTTCTTGGAATAATTGCATCTGCATTTGCTACGTTAGGGTTATCAACCAAATCACCTTCCTGGCAAGAGAAAAAACCTAAACAACTGATGCTTAATAAGCTGAAAATTATATTTCTTAATTTCATGGAAATAGAAAGATTAAAAAGTTAAATTAATATTGAAACCATAACGACGAACAGTTGGACTAGAAAGGTCGCTTCCTGCGCTACCTCCAACCAAAGCTCTGTCAGAAGCATTATAACCTGATGCGAATTGATCCAAATCGATATCTTTGCGCGCGGCGAAATACAGTAAGTTTCGGCCTACCAAAGAAAAAGTTGCTTTTTTGATGAAGGAACGAGCCAGGAATTTTGCCGGCAAACTATATCCAAAAGAAACTTCTCTAAGTTTTGCATAAGAACGGCTAATCATATAATATTCATCAGCATTAGCACCGATACCACTTGAAATATAACTTTGTACAGAGACTGGTAAATCATTCTGAGCAAAAGTTAAATCATTTAAATTATCAATTTGTCCATTGCTAAAGTGAGGTGTACCTGATGTAATTTTAACTCCTGGACCAACATAGGAAGGTGTTGCCGCTTTTGTACCATTGGCAGTACTGTTCCACTCTGCTAAACGGGCCGCACCAAAATCACCAGTAGCAGTTTCTAAATCTGTACCACCATTCATTGCATGATAATAAACGAAATCATACATTTTACCACCTATACGACCATCAAATTGAAAGCTTAAACTGTATCCTTTATATTTGAAAGTATTGGTTATACCAAAAGAAAAGTCTGGATTTGCATGTCCCAAAAAGCCATTATTGGCAATACCTCCAGGCGATTGCAAAGGCAATCCACCACTTCCGTTGACAATATTACCACTTCCGTCTCTTACGAATTTGGTTCCGTAAATAGCGTCAAGCCTGTCTCCAACTACAAAGTTGTGGCCGTTTTGTTGTAAATACTGCTGATCGCCATAAATTTCTTTAAGTGTTTCTTTATAAGAAGAGTAATTTAAATTAACATCCCAATTTAAGCCTGCTGGATTTCTCAAGACTGATCCCATTAATTCAAGTTCTATACCTTTTTTAAGCGTAGTTACTCCGTTAATCAATTGATTGTTTGAGGCAGTTGCAGTCGAAACCGGTAATTGAAAAATATTAGGACCATTGGTTGTTGTAAAATAAGTAGCATTTAAGCCCAATCGATTAGAGAAAAATTTCACATCAAATCCTGCCTCAATTGACTCTACGTTAAATGGTTTTATATTTTCGTTAGCAATAGTGTTTGATAACGTAATTGATGGCGTTCCGTTATAAAAAGTTCCTGAAGCCACTGGCGATTCATTCACATAAGTCGGACCGTTGTAAGGTGTATAATTCTCTGTTCCGTAACCAAGTAATCCAAATACAGGTTTGCTGTTCCAACCTGTACCTAATGCTGTAGAATTTAAAGCATTATAAGAAGTACCAATTGTTGTAGCGGTCAAACCACCTTTAACATCGGCGTACGAAGCACGTACTTTTAGGAATGAAATAACCTCTGGTAATTTAACATAGTCTGAAATCGCAGAACTTATCGCTACTGAAGGATAAAAATACGTGTCTTTACCCTTTGGTAAAGTGGATAGTTTATCTACACGGCTAGTAGTATTAATATTGAAATAATTTTTATATCCAATATCGAACGAATAAAAACCACTATACACCTGCATTTTAGAACCGAAATTATAACTATACGGTTTAGCTGCTGAATTATTCATATTATAAACTCCCGGAAGCGATAAACCCTGAGTGGTTTCCCATGAAGAATCATAAGTAAAAGAACGTTGGTTTGCTCCAACTAAAGCACTAATATCCCAGTCACCAAACTTATGTTTATAGTTTAAAATTAAATCGGTGTTGTTCTCCATTAAATTTCTTTGATCTCTCCTATAATCCCCGTACCAGCCAAAACTATACCATGGCAAATACAAATTTAAATTGGCCGAAGCCGGAACATCTTCTGTATTAAGCTGATTGTACGTGTTTATAGATTGTCTCAACGACAAATCAAAATCATTATTAAATTTATAAATAGCTTTCAAAGACCCGTAAACATCTGTTTTCTGTCTTCCTTTTAACCATTCATTGGCCATAAACCAGGCATTGTTCAGCCTTCCGTATTCTGGCGCATATTGAGTCAATCCGGGAACACCTTGCGGTCCTTTATAGTAATCCTTTAAATCATTAATATCATAATCTGCCGAGCCGTAAACTTTAAACATATACACATAACTGTTAGGGCTATATTGTACGTCAGGTACATTTGGAGAATATTGTAGGTTTAAATTCAAATCTGCCTCAACTCGCAATTTATCGTTGATATTATACCCCCAATTAATTTTAAAGTTATCTATATCTAATTTCGTATTTGGAAAAATCCCCTTTTGGTAGGTATGTCCGTATGATGCACGAAGATTGTACTTTTCACCACTTGCCGAAAGTCCAATGCTGTTGGTACTTACGTAACCGTTCTGTACAAACTTGTTAAAGTTATCAGCTCCACGATTCAACCAGGGTGTTTTTTGTCTAATTCCTGTTGCCGGATCATAAGGGCTATCGTATTGTTGCGTTTCAAAACCACTATTAAAACGTGGTCCCCATTCCGGCAAACGTTGTTTATTGTCATACAACACATTCCCGTAGGTATATTGATAATTACTGCCTCGACCATATTCTGTCTGACTTTCTGGCAATACAATAAATCCTTTATCCAACTCCGTTGTACTATTAAAATCGATCTGCCAGCCACCACTAGTTTTTGTACCCTTTTTTGTGGTGATTACAATTGCCCCGTTAATTCCTCTTGAGCCATACAATGCGGCGGCATTTGGACCTTTAAGTACTGTATAGGTTTCAACGTCATCCGCATTAAAATTATACGAATCTGAATTTACAGGTTGACCGTCTACAACATACAAAACATCTTTACTACCACGCAACACCACTGTTGGCGCGCCATAAAACTCTGAGCTTGCACCAATTTGCAGTCCCGCAACTTTTCCTGCTAACGAATTAATAGGGTTAGCATCACGACCTAAAGTAAGATCCTCTCCTTTAATCTGTGATTGAGAATACCCTAATTTTTTCACTTCTTTTTTAACTCCAAGAGCCGTTACTACTACTTCTGTTAACATTTCCTGTTCAGGTGCCATGTTAATAGCTAATTCAAGCTGATTTGTCAGCAGGACTTTTTGAGACTTATATCCCAAAAATTTAAATAAAAGTGATTGGCCGCTATTGGCTTGTATGGAGAATTTCCCATCCAAATCAGTGACAACACTATTACCAGAGCCTACAACCTGAATACTTACTTGTAGCATTGGCTGATTGAGCTCATCTGTAACCTGCCCTTTGAACAAGGTTTGCGCAAAGACCGTATTACATCCCAATACGAAAAACAACAATAGCCCTTTTCCTAACTTTTTTAAACTCATTTTTTTTCTTTTTTTAAATTCATTTTGCTTTTTAAGTGGGGTATCAGTATTAATTTATTATTTACAAAAAATGTGAAACAAGGGATAAAACATTTTACCTGATCAAGATGAAACCCATTTTATCAAAACAGATTTAAAAAGCGCTTTTTATGAATTCAACCCTCGCCGCTTTCTAAATGCTTATTTTTTCAACCCTGAATTAAATTATTAGTATTAGTAAATTAATCGATGCAAAAATGGTTTAATTTTTATCATTAGTAAACTTTTGTATTTTAAGAAATTCTTAACATGGCATTAATCTTAGGTAAGTAAATTGTTAAGGGAGAGTACAAATGAATTAGACTACAATGGTTTTCACGGAAAATATTTAGCAAGAAGACAAAAAAGACAATTTTGTAAAAGTTTACAAATAGTAACATTTTGGATATTTGTAGTTGCAGGATTTGAAATAAAATACTTCTTGTGAATGGAAGAACTCAAGCCTTATATCACCTTTATTGATTAGAATGATTTAACACACAGATCTAAACTTCAAAAAAGACACTCAAAATTAGGGTGTATATAAATCACTACACGTTGAGCAGATCAATTAGCGCAGCAATAAATTTACGAAATACCGTAAAATTAAAAATCATTACATAGCACCTAAACATCCGTAAACAAACGCGTTAAGCACTAAGGTATATTCTTTGGATAGTAACTGGCACGATTAATATAATCCCTAACAAACAATTAATAACCCTTTAAATTTTTAACAAATGAAAAAATTACTTTTAACAATCGGACTGATTATAGTATTCCTACCGGGTACTCAGGGATTTTCGCAGACAAAGAGAACTCCCGCAGCTTTAGGAAGAGAAGAATATATTGAGGTCGAAAAGAATGTTCGCCTTCATGTAACTGATCTTGGAACGGGACAGCCAATTGTACTTATTCAAGGCTGGCCATTAAGTGATGCCATGTACCAATATCAATATGCTTTTTTTATTGAACAGGGATATCGTGTAATTGGAATTACGCTACGTGGATACGGATTGTCTGATAAACCGGCCGGAAAGTACGATTATGATGTTTTTGCAGATGATATTAAAGTAGTTCTCGACAAACTAAAAATCGAAAATGCCACATTAGGCGGTTTTTCAATGGGTGGCGGAATCGTTATACATTATACAGCAAAATACAATGCAGCACACATCTCAAAATTGGCTTTATTTGGAGCCGCAGCACCAATTTGGACTAAAAGAGCGGACTTTAACTTTGGGTTTTGGACTAAAGAAGATGTGAATGGTCTTATTGAATTAAATAATACCAACAGACCTCAATTATTCGATAATTTCGGAAAAATATTCCCTGCAAATGAAACCAGTGTATCTCCCGGATTAGGAAATTGGTTAGGTGCAATTCAAGGACAATCGTCTTTTTACGCTACAGCCGAATGTTTAAAAGCATTAAGAGATACTGACTTACGCGAAGATTTAAAAAAGATCAATGTTCCAACCTTGATTCTTCATGGCAAATTAGATAAAATCTGTTCTTATGAATTAGCGGAACAAATGCATGCGAACATTAAAAACTCAACATTAATTCCTTTAGAAAAAAGCGGACATGCCTTATTTATTGAAGAGTTAACAAAATTTAATACGGAGCTATTGAATTTTATTAAAAAATAATAAAAACACAATAAGAGGTTTGCCTTTTAAAGGCAGGCCTTTTATTTAATTAGCAACTTCAAATACAATTCAAATAGTTTCTCTACTAAAATGCTTCAATTGAAATTGAATGTATTGCTTTTTAAGTAAATAAGCAGTACTAATTCTTTCATTACAATTATTCCGTTAATAAATTAACGAAATAGCGTAAATTAAAAACAATCCAAAAAATAGCAAATCTTTACAAATCAACAACTTAACCCTTAAGGCATGTTATTTGAATACTGTTTAGCTATTTATTTTCTTTTTAAAATTTAATAAGCCAGTGCAAAATTTTTATTTCTTAATCTAGATTAATCGAAGCACCGCACTTTCTATTATAAGTTTGTACTGTAGCAAATGAAAATTTAAACATTTAACAAAATAACATACAAAAAGACAGATTTAATTTAAAATTGAAAAATTATATCTAAAATTCAATAATCTAAAACCATAAAAAAATGAGCACATTTACAGTAAAAGACGGAACAGAAATTTATTACAAAGATTGGGGAAACGGGCAACCAATTGTTTTTCACCACGGATGGCCTTTATCTGGTGATGACTGGGATGCACAAATGATGTTTTTCCTAAAACAAGGATACAGAGTTATTGCACATGATCGACGTGGACACGGTCGTTCTGGTCAAAGTGCTGAAGGAAACAATATGGAAACATATGCATCAGATGTAGCTGAATTGACAGCGGCTCTTGATCTAAAAAATGCTATTCACGTAGGTCACTCAACCGGAGGTGGTGAAGTAATACGCTATGCAGCAAAATACGGAAAAGAACGTGTTGCAAAAGCGATCATAATTAGTGCTGTAACGCCAATAATGATTAAAAATGATGCAAATCCTGAAGGTGTGCCATTATCTGTTTTTGATGAAATAAGACAAGGTACAGGATTTAGCAGAGCGCAGTATTTTTATGATTTCCCTATTCCTTTTTACGGATGGAACCGCGAAGGACAAACCGTTCAGGAAGGTATTAAACACAATTGGTGGCGTCAGGGAATGATGGGATCCGTTTTAGCACATTATGAAGGAATAAAAGCTTTCTCTGAATCAGATTTTACAGAAGATCTTAAGAGTTTAGATATTCCGGTACTTGTATTACACGGCGAAGATGATCAAATTGTACCTTATGCTCAGGCACCAAGAGCTGCAGCACTTTTGAAAAACGGAAAATTAATTTCGTATCCGGGATTTCCTCATGGTATGCCAACTACAGAAGCTGAGACAATCAACAACGATATTCTGGCTTTTATTAAATCATAAGTACGTTACTAATATCAATCAAAACTGCCTGAAATAGTCCGCTTTTAAAGGCAGTTTAATTCTTCAATTATGAATTCGAATTCCGCACAACAACCTTCTTTTGACACGGTTACTGAAGCATTACAATGGCTTAATCAGCAGGGTTTTACAGAAAATTTTAATCTTGACGAAAATTGTATTCGCTACAATAACAATTCACAAACCATGTCTCCTGAAGAATTCAAAATCAAATATCTATTTCGCTTTGAAGGCGATACAGATCCCGGAGACGAAGATATAGTGTACGGCATACAATCTGAAATTTATAATATAAAAGGTGTTTTAACAAGCGCTTTTGGCATCTATGCAGACGCTGTTTCTGCCGAAATGATTAAAAAATTATCAACTCACTAAAAAATAACATCATGAAACCATCAAAAAATTTATTATCCCCAGATAACCACGCTTTAGTCTTAATTGACTTTGAAGGACAAATGGCATTTGCCACAACAAGCATTCCGTTAAGTGAATTACGTACTAACGTTGCAATTATTAGCGGTGCATCAAAAATCTTTAATGTGCCAACCATTGTTACAACGGTAGCCGAAGAAAGTTTTTCAGGACCTGTTTTTCCCGAAGTTGAAGAATTTTATCCTATGGCAACTTCAGGATATATTGACCGTACCACCATGAATACCTGGGAAGATGAAAACGCTTATAAAGCAATTACGGGAACAAAAAAACAAAAATTAGTTCTTGCAGGATTGTGGACAGGTGTTTGTATCGTTGGTCCTGCCTTGTCTGCAATTGACGAAGGTTATGAAGTTTATGTAATTACAGATGCTTGTGGAGATGTAAGCAAAGAAGCGCACGAACGTGCTATTCAAAGAATGATACAAGTTGGTGCAAAACCAATAACTTCAATTCAGTATTTATTAGAACTTCAAAGAGATTGGGCACGTCAGGAAACGTATGTTCCGGTAACAAACCTGATGAAAAAATATGGTGGTTCTTATGGTTTAGGAATTCATTATGCGCACAATATGTTAAAACACTAATTGTTGAGGCTTAACTATAAATAATTGAATTATGAAAGCAGATCTAATTTTATTCAATGGCAAAATTCATAGTTTCAATACTGAAACTCCCAATATAACTGCCGTGGCAATCAAAGACGGAAAGTTTATTGCTGTTGGAAATGATAGCAATGTAATGGAATTTGCATCTGAAACTACCAAAATAATCGATCTTCACAACAGAAGAGTTGTGCCCGGAATTAACGATTCGCACATTCATCTTATCCGTGGCGGATTGAATTACAATTTAGAATTGCGCTGGGATGGCGTTCCTTCTTTGGCAGATGCACTAAGAATGCTAAAAGAGCAAGTAGATCGTACACCAAATCCGCAATGGGTTCGTGTGGTTGGTGGTTGGTCTGAGTTTCAATTTGCAGAACGCAGAATGCCAACTCTGGAAGAAATAAATGCCATTGCTCCGGAAACTCCCGTTTTTATTCTGCATTTGTATGACAGAGCGATTATGAACAGAGCGGCACTAAAAGCCGTTGGTTATACCAAAAATACGCCTGCGCCACCGGGAGGACAAATTGAACGTGATTCGAACGGCGAACCAACCGGACTTATTATTGCAACGCCAAATGCGATGATTTTATATTCGACTTTAGCAAAAGGACCGACACTTTCGTACGAACATCAAATCAATTCAACCCGTCATTTCATGAAAGAATTGAACCGTTTTGGCATTACGAGTGTTATTGATGCCGGAGGAGGTTTCCAGAATTTTCCCGACGATTATAAAGTAGTCAATGAATTGAATGAAAAGAAACAGCTTACCGTAAGAATTGCTTATAATCTTTTTACTCAAAAACCAAAACACGAATTTGAAGATTTTGAAGATTGGATTGACACTGTAAAATTGTATCAGGGAGATGATATGTACCGCCATAATGGTGCCGGTGAAATGCTCGTTTTTTCTGCTGCTGATTTTGAAGATTTTTTGCAGCCAAGACCTGATCTTCCTGAAAACATGGAGGCGGATCTGGAAAAAGTAGTGCGTCTTTTGGTAGAAAACCGCTGGCCGTTCAGGCTTCATGCTACCTATAATGAAAGTATTACGAGATTTCTGAATGTATTTGAAAAAGTAAATCAGGACATTCCGTTTAACGGACTTCCGTGGATATTTGATCATGCCGAAACAATTGACGAGCGAAATATCGAGCGTGTTAAAATTCTTGGTGGTGGAATCGCTGTACAAAGCAGAATGGCCTATCAGGGAGAATATTTTACAGATCGATATGGCGCAAAAGCAGCCGAAAATACGCCACCAATAAAAAAAATGCTTGAAATGGAAGTTCCTGTTGGAGGTGGATCTGATGCTACAAGAGTAAGCAGTTACAATCCGTGGGTTTCTATGTATTGGATGACGGTTGGAAAAACAGTTGGAGGTTTGCAATTGTACAATGAAAGCAGATTAAGTCGAGAAACTGCTTTAGAATTATACACCAGAGGTAGCGCATGGTTCTCTCAGGAGCAAGCCAAAAAAGGAGATATCAAAACCGGAATGTTTGCCGATTTAGTGGTTTTAGATCGTGATTATTTCAATATTGACGACGAAGACATTAAAAAAATTGAATCTGATTTGACAATTGTCGATGGAAAAATTGTGTATGCCAATGGAGATTTCTCCTCCTTTTCGCCACCACATATTCCGATTTTACCAGACTGGTCTCCAACCAATATTTACAATGGATATCCGGTTAGAAGTAATTTGCAGAATGCCATCGAAAAAAAGGCTAAAGAAACGGCAAAACCAGGTTTAACATCTCAAATACACAGCTGTAGCGGAAGCTGCGATGTTCACGCACATAGTCATGATGTTGCCCGATTGAGCAACATTCCGATAAATAATTATAATGCATTTTGGGGAGCGCTTGGCTGTTCTTGTTTTGCATTTTAAATTTCAAATAAAATGATAGAAATTATAAACCAAATCCTTTATTCTGATTTAGGAACATCATTCAATAATGCTGCATTGTTAATTTTCAGGGTTTTGCTGGCTGTAGAACTTTTTAGAGTGCATGGAATGAAAAAATTCAGAGTGGAGAACGGACAAAGAGAACATGTTCCGAATCCTTTCCATTTACCTGAAAAACTAAACGGATTAGTGGCTACTTTTTCAGATACTGTAGTTCCGTTTCTTATTATTTTAGGTATCGGAACCCGACTAGTCGTGTTGCCCACAATTGGTGTTACCGCTGTAGGATATTTTGTCGTACACAGAAAAGATTCACTCGAAGTACGCGACGTTCCTTATATGTACACCTTATCCCTATTATTAATTCTGGCACTTGGCGCCGGAAAATATTCACTTGATTATTATCTATTAAACCTAACTTAAAATGAAAGCAAACATCGGAATTAAACAAGAAAGCATTACAAAAGTAGTAGATGTATTAACTAAAGTTCTGGCTGACGAATTTGTATTATATACCAAAACAAAAAAGGCGCACTGGAATGTTGAAGGTCCGGATTTTTACAACAAACATATCTTTTTTGAGCAGCAATACGAAGCGCTTGACGAAGTTGTCGATGCTGTTGCAGAAAGAATTAGAACGTTAGGACATTATGCACCCGGAACGCTAAAAGAATATTTGGCGCTAACTCATCTTACCGAAGAATCAAGAGAGAAAAATGACAGCGCCGGTTATATTAAAGAATTACTGGCTGACCATGAAAGTATTTTAATTCACTTGCGTGAAAACATCAACAATTTTGCAGCTGAATTGCACGATGCCGGAACGAGTGATTATATCACGGGACTTCTTGAAAATCATGAAAAAATGGCCTGGATGCTTCGCGCGCACTTGAAATAATTAAATTATGGAAATACAAAAAAACATTTGGTACGTAACCCTGCTCCTCACCATGATAGCAGGGTATTGCGATACCGTGACATTTGTTGCCGCAGATTCTATTTTTTCGGCGCACGTTACGGGCAACTTTATTGTCTTTGCTTATCAGATTATTAAAGGATCTGACTTACATGCCTGGGTAAAATTATTGACTTTTCCTGTTTTTATCTTTGCCGTCATTGTGGGAGGAAGAATTGCTTTAAAAGCCACAAATCGTTATACGATCTTATTTTGGGAAGGTCTCATATTGGTTTTAAGCGGAATTGCTGTTTATACTTTTGGCTTTTTCGAAATTATTTCGCAATGGACAACCTACACTGTTGCAATGACAACCGTTTTTGCTATGGGTCTTCAAAATGCTTTTGGAAAATTGTATGCCAAAGAAACACACGGGCCAACAACCATGATGACAGGTAATGTAACTCAGGCTTCACTTGACTTAGGAAACTTGTTGAAAAATGGAGTAAAAGACCCTGAAATCCTGTTAAGTTTTAAAAAACAATTAGTTACTATAATGGGATTCCTTGTAGGTTGCTTTTTAGGTGCTGTTGCCGGAAAATTTTTCGGATTAGGAACTTTAATTTTGCCAGGGACAGCAATGATAATATGCTATATATACCACCGAAAATAACAATAAAGATGGGTTCTTGATTTGCCGATTTCTGATAATATATTATCTTTAAAAAATGAATTATAATCCCTTAAACGCCTTTAAAAATCACACTTACTTTACCTGTGCAATACTTTTATTTTTTCTGTTTAACACGCAGGTATACGCACAGCCAAAAAAAAGTCCCCAGGAGTTAAACAATGAAATATCCGTAGCGAAAAATGATCGGAATAAAGTGGAATTATTGCTGACTTTAAGTGGCTTTTATTTAAATAAAGACGGCGAAATTAAGGAAGATTTAGATAAGGCTGAAAATACAAACAAGCGGGCAAAATTTTTGAGTGATTATTTAGCCTATAAAGCGGGAACCGGCAAAGCAATGCTTCTTGATGCAAAAATTTGTCGTGAAAAAGGGGATATGGAAAATGGTCTGGAAAAGGCAAAACAAACGCTTGCTTATGCGCTACGAAATAATTTAATAGAACTGCAGGCAAATGCTTACTTGGAGGAGGCTATGTATGGTTCGAATCTTAACGAGAGAATCAAACACAAAAAGATGGCAATACCAATTTTAAAAAAAATTGGAAGCATAGAAAAACAGGCAGAAGTTATAAAGGAACTGGGTGAATTATATCTAATGCAGGAAAATCAGGAAAAAGGAATCATTCTTTTAAAAGAATCACTTTCGCTGTATAAAGCGATAAAATTTCCTCATTTGCAAGGTGTATATAATCTACTTTCTGAAGCTTATACCCAAACAGGCAATTTTCTAGAATCATTGAAATATGCTCTCTTAGCAGAAAAAACTGCCCTTAGAGTTGGTGATAATTCACTACAGCTCAGTTCTATTTACAATCATGTTGGAATGGCGTACCTTAACCTTCAACAAAGAAATAGTTCACTGGAATATTTTAACAAGGGTTTGGAAGTAGCCAAAAAGCATAAGGATACAGAATATATCAGAGTAATTGGCGACAATCTTTGCTCGTCGCTTATTTTAAGCAACAAAGGAAAAGAGGCTCTACAATTTTTAAAAGAAATGCAGGTTAATTTTCCTTCGTCTAGTATGGAGAGGCAGATAAAAGAGAATTATTTTTTTCTTAGTGTTTACAGACTTCTAAATAATAACGAAAAAGCCACAGTATATTACAATAAACTGGTAGCTTATTATGGTAAAAATGCTGAAAAAAAAGCCGAACACAGAATGCAGATTCTGAGGGGTTTTGCCCGTTACCATTATCAGTTAAAAAACTATACTGCTTTATACCCAATACTTAAACGCCTGGATTCGCTCGCGACAGCTTCGAACAATCCTATATTGCTATCTGACAGTTATCTTATTAGGTTTAAAGCAGACTCTTCAAGAGGAAAGTACCTGGATGCGATTAAGCATTATCAGCTCTACAAATACCTTTTGGATACTATTTATAAAGGAGAAAAAAGCAAACAGATTACCAGTCTTCAGATTGAGTATGAAAGCGAGAAAAAAGACAAAAATATAGATTTGCTCAAGCAACAAGCAAAAGTTCAGCAAATTCAAATTCAAAAAGATACGGTTGTTCAATACGTTTTTATAGGAAGTGTTGTGGTTTTGATTCTTTTTCTGGTGCTTTTGTACAACGGATTCAGGCTAAAAAAGAAGAAAAATGAAGCGTTAGAAATCAACCGCCAGCAAATTAATGAACAAAACGAACTGAACAAAAAAATGCTGATCGAGAAAGAATGGCTTTTAAAAGAAATTCACCATCGTGTAAAAAATAACCTTCAGATTGTCATTAGTTTATTAAATACACAATCGGCTTATTTAGATAATGAAGATGCCTTGATGGCCATACAAAATAGCCAACACAGGATGCACGCGATGTCGCTCATTCATCAAAAATTATATCAGTCTGATAATCTGTCAAATATAGATATGTCGTGGTATATTTATGAGTTAATCAATTACATGAGAGAATGTTTTGATACGGATCAAAAAATCAATTTTGTTTTAGACACAGAAAAAGTATATCTTGATGTTGCTCAAGCAGTTCCTCTGGGATTAATTATAAATGAGGCGATAAATAATGCAGTTAAATATGCATTTCCTTTAGACAGAAAAGGTGAAGTGCTTATTTCGCTTAAGAATACAGAAAAAGACAAATATCAGCTTATAATAGACGATAATGGTGTGGGAGTTCCAGAAAATTTTGAAGATACAGAGAGGAATTCACTTGGTATGAATCTGATGATTGGATTAAGCGACCAAATTGACGGAACTTTTGAGATGAAAAATGATAACGGACTAAAAATCAAAATTATATTTACCAGAAATACAGAATTTGAAGGAGCTACTGAAAATTCTTAAATTATATAACTATAGGTAATGCAGGAGAAAATTTTAATTGTTGAAGACGAATTTATAGTGGCAAATGATTTAAAAATCATGTTGGTTAAAGCGGGTTATCAAATTACCGGTATTGCTTCTTCTGTGGTGCAGGCACGCAAATTAATTGAAAGTAAAAAACCGGATTGGGTATTATTAGATATTATGCTCAAAGGCGATTTAACCGGAATTGATCTGGCCTGGGAACTGCGGGAACTGCAGCTTCCGTTTCTTTATATTTCGGCAAATACGAACCAAACAACACTTGAAGCCGTAAAAGCCACACATCCTTATGGCTTTATGGTAAAACCCTTTCGGGAAAGAGATCTTATCGTAATGCTCGACATTGCCCGATATCGATTTGAACAGGAAAAAGGATCATTGACAACAATTAAAATTGAAACAGAAAATCAGGAAATTGATGGAATTATCGGCGAAAGCCAACTTTTAAAAGAAGTAATTGAAAAAATAAAAATTGTAGCTCCGGCTGAAACTTTTGTATTGATTCTCGGCGAAAGCGGAACAGGTAAAGAAAGAGTTGCACATGCTATACACGATCTTTCGGCGCATAAATTAAAACCAATTGTGGTAGTTAATTGTGCTGCTTTACCTCATTCGCTCATAGAATCAGAGCTTTTTGGTCATGAAAAAGGAGCTTTTACAGGAGCAAACACTTTACGAATAGGGAAATTTGAACAAGCGAATAACGGCACTATTTTTCTTGATGAAATTGGCGAATTACCACTGGAATCTCAGGTAAAATTATTGCGCGTTTTGCAGGAAAAAGAAATTCAAAGACTTGGAGGAAATAAAACCATCAAAATTAATGTTCGTATCGTTGCCGCAACCAACAGATCTTTAGAAAAAGAAGTGGCAGAAGGCCGTTTTAGACTTGATTTGTACTACAGACTAAATGTATTCCCGATACAATTGCCAACTTTAAAAGAACGCAGGGAAGATATTGAAGCTTTGGCACACTATTTTTTAAAGAAATTTGCAACAGCATCAAGAAAAAATGTTAACAGTATTGGTACCTCTGCTTTAGAACAATTAATGCAATACAACTGGCCGGGAAATATTAGGGAATTAGAACATTTAATAGAAAGAAATGTACTTCTGGCTAAAACAAATGAAATCGAAAAATTTGATCTTCCGGTAAATAATTCAAATCCGTTAGAACTGAATAATGGCAAAATAAAGTCGATGGAAGAAATGGAAAAGGAACATATCATAAATGCGCTTAAAATTTGCGATGGTAAAGTTTCTGGCCCGGGAGGAGCCGCAGAGCTACTTAAAATGCAACCACAGACTTTGTTTTCAAAAATGAAAAAACTAGACATAAAACAAGGATATAATTAATAGATATGGAAACAATAAAACTAGAATTAGACGAGAAAAAACATGGCGCTTTTAATCTCTATGTTGATGATAAAAAATTAGGCGAAATGACAGTAAGCATTAAAGATGATGTATTGACTGTTTACCACACCGGAGTTGAACCAGAAGCTGAAGGAAAAGGCTATGCAAAAAAACTTCTGGAAGAAATGGTTGCTTATGTACGTGCCAATCATATGATGGTTTTACCACTTTGCCCGTACGTGCATGCACAATTCAAAAGACACCCTGCGGAATATCAGGATATTTGGAAAAAATAATAGCGATGGATTGAAAAGATTTTTTCACGCGAATTCTATAGATTTAGGCAGCTATATTTTTTGATAAGTATAGTAATTATCTGTGCATATCTGCTTAAATCTTTGTAAATCTGCGTGAAAAATTCGCATTACCCAATATATTAATTTAAAATAAAATATATGAATATAGAAACCTTAACAGACGGTATCCCTTTAAATGAAGCCAAAAAGGCCTTGATTATGATACACGGACGTGGTGCAGGTGCCCATGATATTCTTTCTATTGCAAAACATCTTAAGGTTGATGATTTTGCATTGGTCGCACCCCAGGCAGAAAACAGAACCTGGTATCCCTATTCGTTTTTAGTGCCTCTTGACGAAAATGAACCTTCTTTTTCAAAATCATTAGAAGCAATTCATCAGGTTGTGGTCGCCATTCAGCAAAACGGAATTGAAAAAGAGAATATCTATTTCCTTGGATTTTCGCAGGGAGCTTGTCTTGCCTTAGAATTTACAGCCAGAAATGCTGCAAAATACGGCGGTGTTGTTGCTTTTACCGGTGGACTTATAGGGGATAAAGTTTATGAAGATCATTATGCCGGAAACTTCGAAAACACTCCTGTTTTCATTGGAACAAGCGATCCTGATTTTCATGTTCCGGTTGAAAGAGTAAATGAAACCGAAGCCCTGCTTCAAAAAATGGGCGCAGATGTAACCAAGAAAATTTACTCAAATATGGGACATACTATAAGTCAGGACGAGGTAGATTGTGCAAACGCATTGGTTTTCAATAAAAAATAATGATTACGATAACCCGGGTTTACAGCGATGCAAATGGCGAAAGTCATTTTGAGGATTTCGAAGTTCCGTTGAAAAACAATGGTGATATCGGTTTTTTATCTGATGATGAACCCGTAAAATCAATTGTTTTTAGAGAGGTCAAACCTTCTTATGATTATGATTTTCATAATGCACCAGACCGACAATACATTGTTTTATTAGAAGGTGGCGTCGTAATCGAAACTTCATTGGGAGAAAAAAGAACATTTAACACCGGTTCTATTTTGTTGGTAGAAGATACGACCGGAAAAGGACACAAAACTAAAAATATTGAAACGAAATTGCGAAAATCAATATTTATAAAATTATAACTTAAAGAAACAAAATTTAACCGCAAAGTGCGCAAGGATTTTTACTATCTCTTCTTATAAAAACACAAAGCTCGCAAAGCTTTGTATTGAAATCGCTTTGCGAACCTTGTGCCTTTCAAACTAAAATTGGTTAAAAGTCTTTGTGAACTTTGTGGTTAAAAATTAATTACTCAAAATGATAAAATGGAAAAAGAAACCGTACGAATCGAGAATTTCAGCGATGCTGTTTTTGCGATTGCCATTACGCTTTTGGTATTAGATCTTCATGTTCCCGATGCAAATGTGGTGAAAAATAGTGCAGCTCTTTTAGTTTATCTAAAACAGCAATGGACTTCGTATCTTGCTTTTACACTTTCGTTTTTCAGTATTTTTATTATGTGGGTCAATCACCACAAAATTTTTAAACAAATTTACAGTCGTAATACGGCGATTATGTTTGCAAACGGATTAATTCTTTTTCTGGTTTCAGCCGTGTCGTATCCAACAGCTTTATTAGCGCGTTTCTTTAATGGCGAAGCTTCTGGTATTGCAGTGGCAATTTATACAGGAATTTTTGTGCTCATCAACATTTCGTACAATCTTTTGTGGTTTATTGCCAGTAGTGACAAAAAGCTTTTGCGTCCGGGAATTACAAGTCTGGCAATCAAAAAAATCAGAAATAATTATTTATATGGGCTTCCAACGTATTTAATTGCGTTTGGAATTTCTTTTGAATTGCCTGCGGTTGCTCTGGCAATTTGCATGATTTTATTGATTTTTTGGGCTCTTTCTTCAGGAAAAATAAATGTTATTCAGGAATAGAATCGGTTTAAAAAATACTTTTTTTAATTCCCAATTTTTGCATTTTAGAAATTAAGGTTGTTGCCGGTAAATCTAATAAAACTGCCGCGCCTTGCGGACCTGAAATTCTTCCATTACATTTTTTTACTACTTTCAAAATGTGTTCTTTTTCTATTTCCTGTAATGTTTTCGGATAAAATTCAACTTCAGAAGTATGAGATTCTGTTTTAAAAATTGGAGAAAAAATCATTTCTTTAATAACCTCATCTTTAGAAAACAATATACTTCTTTCCACCATATTCTCTAATTCTCTCACATTTCCCGGCCATGCATTTGCAATCATGCCTTTAAGTACTTTTTTAGAAAAACCTTTCATTTTTTTTCCGATTTTCTTAGCATGTTTTTCTATGAAAAAATTCCCAAGAGCCTCAATATCTTCCTGACGATCACGTAAAGCAGGCAAAGAAATTGGATAAACATTTAATCTGTAATACAAATCACTTCTAAAACGTCCTTCTGCAACTTCTTTTTCAAGCAATCTATTTGTAGCTGTTATAACTCTTGCATTTACCTTTATGGTGCCTTTTCCGCCTATTCTTTCAATTTCTTTTTCTTGCAAAACACGAAGTAGTTTCCCTTGTAACTCTAAAGGCAACTCCCCTATTTCATCCAAAAAAATCGTACTGTTTTCGGCTTGTTCAAATTTGCCAATTCTTATTTCTGTAGCTCCGGTAAAAGCTCCTTTTTCGTGACCGAATAATTCACTTTCAATAAGATTCACAGGTATTGAAGCACAATTTACTTTAATCATTTTTTTATTTGAAACCGATGATAAATTATGAATGGCGCTTGCTGCCAACTCTTTTCCGGTTCCGGTTTCACCAAAAATCAAAACCGTTGATTGCGACAGAGCGACCTGATTAATTAATTTGTAAACCTTCTGCATGGCATCGCTATTGCCTACAATTCCGCAAAAACCTTCCATTTTTACATGTAAATTTTCTGTCTTTGTTTCGCTTAAATTTCTTTTCAAAATATTCAATTCGGCAATTTTATTATCATAATCCTCTGCCCTTCTAATATTACTGACACTAATAGAAAGCTGCATAGCAATACCCCGAATGATCCGGCTGCATTCTCTGCTAAAAGTTGTTGCATTTTTAAAGAACAGAAAAACTACGTTTCGATTTCCTTCTATATAAGGAAGGCAAATTCCGACTCCGTATTTGAAACCTTTTTCCTGCGGTATATTAATATAATTCGGGAGTTGTTTTTTTTCTTTTAAATCAAATATTAATGTATCAGCAGAATCCAGACATATATTAAAAAAACCATCGTTTATAGCATAACCTTTTCCATCTGGTGCTTTCTGTGAAAATTGGTAAAAAATGTGATACTCTGTTTCATTTTCATTTGATGAAGCAAAGATAAAATCATCAAAATGCAAGTGTTCTTTTAATAAACCACCAACAATAGTATTAAATTTCTCTTTAGATAAAACCTGCGCAAGTGCACTGCAAATTGACAAAATAAGTATTTGTTCTTTTTCTCTTTCCTGCAATCTATTCATAATGACTGCGGTCTGATCTATCGATTTTTCCATAAACAATAAGTGGTGTGGTATTTTAAAACGGTAATAGCGTAAATTTAAGAAATAGCCTTAATTAAAACACTATGGATTTTTTCTAAATACAACATTTTGATTTCATAAAATTACGACATATCGTATAATCAAAAGGCACAAATAGAAGTCAAATCACTTATTTACAACCACATGAGGCTGACAGATTCAAAATTGAAGATCATTTAGTTAAAATTAATTCAAAATGCAATTATAATACAGTACACAAACTACATTACTATGGATGCAATACTCCTTAATTATTTGGTGTTAAAAGCGGTCTCCTTAGACCGCTTTTTCTATTTGAAAACCTTACGTATTGGTCTTATGTTTCGAAAAACAACTATAATTTCTACTTCAAAATAATTTTATAAACTTTACAAACCACTAGCTTTACCTAATCAAAATTAAACCATGAAAAAAGCTATCATTTTAAGTCTTTTATTCCTTTTTACTTTAAAATCTTTTGGCCAGAACCAAAAAGCTGAGAATTTAAAACTGCAAAAAAACCGATTGATGATTCAAAACATGGGTATTTATGCATACAGTATAAATCAAGGACTTATTGATATAGACAGTGCAATGGTTTTAGTTTGTAAAGCCACTAAAATTCCTTACACATTAGTGAATGACGAAGGCTATAATGACGGATCTTACTTTCCCGGAAATGATTTAATCAGTAATGGTAATATTCGTGGTGCCGAAAAATTGCTTTCAAAATTAGAATTGACAGATCAAATAAAATTAAACTTTCAATTGTCCAATTTCTACCTTTTTAAATCAGGTACAAAAAAGGCTGATCTTGATAATGCCTTTTTTTACATAACTAAAGCTGAGAAACTTGTAAAAAAAACAAAAAATCAAAAATGGAATTTTCAAATTAAACTTCTTTTGGCAAAATATTATTTTCAAACGGGAAATAAAGCAGTAAGCAAAACTATTTTCGAGAAGATTACAGAAGAAAGTAGAAAAACAAATGATCCTATGCTGATTGCTGAAGCAATTGATAACCAAGGAACTTTTATGCCAAATGAAAATCCTGAAAAAGCAGTTGTCTTAAAAGAAGCAATGGATCTTTATAAAAAATCAAGTCGTACGGAAAAAGAAATTGAAACTTTGATGAAAATAATTACAGTTCATTTCTGGACAGGAAACATTAAACTCGCCAAAGAAGAATGTTTACAAAGTCTGGCACTTCAGAAGAAAATAGGTTTTAGCTATACCCAGTATACTGAAACAACTATTGCATATATCGAAATTATGAATGACAATGTAAAAAATGCACTTTATTATGCTTTACAGAGTATAAATTCAATGGAGAACACCAAAGACTATCTATATGCAGATAGTTTTTACATGCGTTTAGGTAATATTTATAACCGAATGCGCTATTATGAACAAGCTATTAAATTTTATGAGAAAGGAATTAGTTACAATCAAAGAGAACTTAACGGCGGTGCTTGGTATAAAAACTTTTTTAGTGCCGTAGATTCTCTTACTGAAAGAGGAAAGTTTTCTGAAGCCTTAACTTATCTGGAAACTACGTCCAAAAAATATCCTCCAAGAAATGACCTAGATAACATGATTCTTCATGAGATTAAAGCTTATTGCTTAGAACATTTAGGAAGAATGAAAGAAGCGGAATCTACTTATGAAAAAATGGCTTATTATGCTCAAAAGTTAAATACGCTAGAAACAATAAAAGATGTTGCAACTCATTATTCTTTCATGGCATTATTTTACACTAAAATCAATAAAGTAGATAAAGCGAGGGCTATTACAGATAAAATAATTGAACTTACCAAAGCAAATAAACACGGATTTAACCCTAATAATCTTGAGCTTTCCCTATTCAAAATTGATTCGCTTTCCGGAGATTATTATTCGGCCATTAAACATGCTGCAAATTATCATAAAATTCAGGATTCAATGTTTAATCTTGCTAAAAATAAAGAATTTGAAAATCTAAAATTTAGATACGAAACGGCGAATAAAGAATACAATATCAGATCTTTAAAAAAACAAGCTAAAGAGCAGAAAAGCAAATTAAACACTTCAATTCTTTTAAACACAATTTCAATAAGTTCATTAGTTTTATTACTGATTGTTATTGGTTTATTGTACAACAGATCTAAAATTAAGCAACGAAACACTAATAGATTAGAAATTAAAGAAAAAGAAATTAATCTAAAAAATTTAAAACTGCAGCATTTAGTAGATGAAAAAGAATGGCTTTTGAAAGAAATCCATCATCGTGTAAAAAACAACCTTCAGACTATAATTAGCCTGCTTAATTCTCAATCAGCTTATTTAAAAGATGATCTAGCAATTTCTACTATTAAAAATAGTCAGAACAGAATACATGCCATGTCCCTTATTCATCAGAAATTATATCTGGGAGATAATTTGTCTACCATAAATATGCCTGACTATTGTAATGAATTGGTCGAATATTTAAAAGATTCTTTTAGTGAAACACAGTATATTAATTTTAAAATGCAGGTAGATCCAATAGAACTTGATATTTCACAGGCAATTCCACTTGGGTTAATCATGAACGAAGTTGTCACTAACGCTATAAAATATGCGTTCCCGGATAAAACCAATTGTATCATCAACATTTCACTTCTAGAAGTTACGCATAACTGCTATATATTAATTATTTCCGATAATGGAATTGGTATTTCAAACGTATCGGACCTGCAAAACAGCAACTCCTTCGGAATGGTACTTATTCAAGGCTTGAGCGATACTCTTGAAGGAGATTTGTTCCTGGAGAATGAAAATGGTATAACAGTGAAGTTGTGTTTTAAAAAGGAACTTAAATAGTAAATATATTGATTTAAAACATTGCGCTGCCTTCGGAGAATAAGATAAGTCGATAACCATTTCAGGGAACTAAAAGATTTGTGCATTATATTGTTCATAAGGTAAAAATGGTACAGCTCTTTTTAGTTTATTTAAAAACAAGAATCGACTTCTTATTTAGCCTTCACGCTTTATTTTTACCTACCCAACTGCGCCAAGTAAATTGACAAAATAAGTATTTGTTCTTTTTCTCTTTCCTGCAATCTATTCAAAATAACTACAGTCTGATCTACCAGTTTTGCCATAAACAGTAAGTGGACCGCTATTTTAAAAAGCGAATAGGCTAAATTTAAGAAATAGCCTTAATTAAACAGTACTGATTTTTCTAAATACAACATTTTCATTTCATAAAATTACGACATATCGTATAATCAAAAGGCATAAACAACAAACTAACACCTTATATATAACGCATGTAAAAGAAAGGAATGTTTTTTGGCTATTGATTACCAGCAAAAAAATATTGCTTTTTTATTTCTTAATCTAGGTTAATCGATGCACAGCCATAACTGAAGTAAATTTGTATAAGAAAATCAATAACAACTAAATAAATAAAAATACCATGGAAAATAAAATTTTAGGCTTACACCATATTACTGCAATTGCAGGTGACGCTAAACGTAATTTCAACTTTTACTCCAATATATTAGGATTACGTTTTATTAAAAAAACGGTAAATTTTGATGACCCGGGAACATACCATTTTTACTTTGGTGATGAAGTTGGAAGTGCCGGAACGATCTTAACTTTTTTCCCTTGGGGAGAAGGAATTCAACAAGGAAGAAAAGGTTCTGGAATGGCAACAGAAATTGGATATTCTGTTCCAAAAGGAAGTCTTGATTTCTGGCAGAAACGTTTTGAAAAATACAATGTAATTTACAACAAACCAGCTGAAAAGTTTGGAGAAAAATATCTTACTTTCTTAGATCCGGACGGTTTAAAATTAGAATTAATAGAATCTAAAACAGGTGACGACAGAAAACCGTGGGAAACCGATGAAGTAAAAGCTGATGTGGCAACAAGAGGTTTTCATAACATTACTTTGACCTTAAACAGTATTAAAGCTACTGCTGCAATATTAACTGAAATATTTGGTTACAAATTGATCGATCAGGATGTAAACCGTTACCGTTATGCAACTGATACTGTAGAAAATGCAGCAATTGTTGACCTTGTAGAATTGGCAGAAGAAAAACGCGGACATGTAGCCAACGGATCTGTGCATCACGTAGCATTTAGAGTGCAAAATGATGAAATTTTAATGCACTTCCGTGAAAAAATCGAGGAATACGGATTGTCTATTACACCACAGATTGATAGAAATTATTTCCACTCTCTATATTTTAGAGAACCGGGAGGTGTTTTATTTGAAATCGCGACAGAAAACCCTGGTTTTACAGTAGATGAAAGTTTAGAAGAATTAGGTAAAAACTTAAAACTTCCTGAACAATATGAGTCAGACAGAGCTGCTATTGAAGCGCATTTGGTTAAAATAAATTAATTAATAGCATCATTACAAACAAGTTAACCTTTATTTATCTGTAAAAACCATTTAAAAAATGGTCGTTTAATTTAAAGGTACTTTGTTAATATTTTAAAAAAACTAAAACTTGTAAAAACCTGCCAATCCCCGGATTTGCAGGTTTTTGCTTTATATAATGGTTTTGCTATTGATTAAACTTCTGAAAAAATTAAATATGAAAGAAGGCTTATAAAGCTACCGTCTGGACACAAATAGTACAGATCAATTTTAAACACCTATTACACGGATTTGCACTAATTTTAATACTTAGCTTAATTTGTGAAATTAATTTTACGAACGAAAATTAGTGGCAATTAGTTAAATTGGTGTTTATTTTATACTTATGTCCACACGGTAGCTTATAAAGACCTTTTTACACAAATTCAAAACATTTATAATTAAAACTGAAGGCTAACACTTACTTTGAGTTTTAATTTTGTTTTATCAAAATCACATTGCTCATTTGAAGTCATTTTCTATTAGAAAAATTGAGGTAAAACATTTTCAATAGTAACTTTCTTAGCCTGCGCCAGAATACACCTGTTTTTTTAATCTTTCAGCCAATTTTTTATTTAACAGAATTTTTATGACATTTGTGTTTTTGAAAATAGATCCCCAAAAAAACAAAAAAACAATTTTAAACTAACCTACATGAACAAGAAAACCAAAAAAGGGCTCTTTAGCATTTTGCTATTAGCCAATTTCGTCTTTTTTGCAAGCTGCGAAAATGGAAATGATGACGAAAACTACAAACCAAATTATCAGGCAACTATAGACGCTACAAATTTGCCTGCAGGAAATAAACCCATGACCATGTTTGAAGACGCAGAAAGTTCTTCTAAAATGTACGATAAAAACGATCGTTGGTTTAGAGTCAACGAACCTTTGCAAATTATTCAAAAAGGAAAAGATTCTGTTCAAATATCCTTATACTCTCCTGTTGGACTTACAGATGTAAAAATTTATGCTAAATTGCCTAACTACGATAAGCGATTTGTAATTTATACCTTTTCAAAAATCCCCGCTTTTCATCGCTCTTTCCATCAAATTCCATTAACTGCCGGAAAAAATGATTATTTATCTGAAACCGGAAGTCCTGTTACGATAGATAAGATTGACGGATTTTCTTCAGGCGGTATTGAATTTTCAGTTGAGTCAAGTGATCCTTTGTTTGCAAAATTCAAAAAAATAAAATCTTCCCGTTTAGTTGGGTTCAGCGATTCTTATCATTTAAATAATCCCGTAGATGATCCTAAAAAATATTTGCCGATGAATCCGGTTTTGGCCAAAGAAGCCATTGCTATGATTCTTAATTTTTCGTACGCAATCAGTCATCCTTTATACTATGACACTTTTATTAATTTTGACCGATACAAGCGAGAGCAAGCTGCAACCGCCGGCACTGCTGTAAATGGTGCGCTTAACTGGCATGGCAATGCTGATGATGTAGATGGTGTTTATGATTATTTAACTAAAGTTCAAATTGAACAAGCTTATACAACCTATATTGATAAACGACAACTTAATATCGCTATGGTTGGCGGTGGTTCTGCCTGGGGCGGTGGTGCCTTAGCTTCTCAATGGGAATCTGGTTATGTTACCGGACATTGGAAGGGAGAAATGTCTGTTTGGTCACACGAATATTCACATCATAGTGGCTACAGCCATAGTAGTAATTTAGCCAATAGTGGTGAAGGTGGCGGACAACAGGAAATGTTAACCCATTTTTATAAATATTTGATTTATTTAAATGATCTTCCGTTTACAGATCCGGAGATACTTAAAACGTATACAAAAACAAGCTATCTGACAGGTACTTATAAAAAACCAGTGTTTACAATCGACCCAAAAAATCCATTTTTATTAAAGTATAAAGGAGAAGGAAAATGGAACTAAAAAATAAAATAAACATGAATAAAATACCTTTTATCCTATTATTACTTTGTCTTTTTACTAGTTGCAGTAAAGATGCTGACGGAGAAAACAACGGTACAATCTATAAATATTACTATCCGACCGATGAAGCAACAATTACAGCGAGTGCAATTGGAGCCGGAACTGGAGCACTTGACCCAAAAGGGATTGCGGTAGCAAATAACAAACTTTATATCTGTAATGGTGATGTATTAGAAATTTTTGATGCGACAACTTTAAAATACATCAAAACAATTGCAAATTATACCAAAGGAACTACGACAATTGCCCTTACTAAACTTTCGTCTGTTTGTATTGACAATGGCAGAATCTACGTAGGAAGTGTTGATTCAAGGCTTTTTGTATTTGATGAAAGTACAAATACCGGAATTAGCACGGTAGGAAATGGTCAATGGTGGAATACTTTTGTACACGTTTTTGCTGTTGTCGTAAAAGACGGATTGGTATTTGTGAAAGAAAAAGAAACCTCTATTAAAGTTTTTGAGACCTCACAAATTACCGAATCCAGTGACTGGAATCTAAAGCCAATTGCCAAATTGAATACCTTAAACGGTTTTGATCAAATCTACTCTTTGGATATTGCTTCAGGAAATTTAGTTGTTGCGGGAAGAGATGCAAAAAGCTATTTGTACTACAACATTGCCGATATTAAAGCAAATGCTGCAAGTTCGCTAACAGAGCCAATAAAACCAGTAACCGCTCCTTTTACTGATGCAAAACCTATCGCGATTTCTTTTAGTGAAGATTGGGCTATTACCACAGAAACTGTTGGAAGCTTAAACTACTTACGTCTTTATCCAAAAGAGGAATTTATGAATAAAAATTATACTCCAAGGATTAATGCTAATGATATTATGGGAGCAAATCCTTTTGGTACGATCGTTAGTACAGCCCAATTAAATGATCGCATTTTTTTATCGGATAACACTAATAAAAAAATCAGGGTTATTAAACTTAATCACTCCACCATTACGGAGCAAAAATAAATCAAAACTATAAGTTTAAGAAGACGGTCTAAAAACAGACCGTCTTTTTTTTTATTCCAAATTAAATTAAAAGGATATTTAAAGCAGTATTTAATCTTTTATCAATACATAAAATAGTGGTTTACACAAATTCAAAACATTTATAAATGAATTTGAAATACCGTTTTCAACCTCCCGTTTAACTTCGCTTTATAAAATATTCACCAAAACTGAATACGGATAAAACGATTAAACTATGAAAAAAACCTTCAGCCTATTTCTAGCTATTTCTACTATTACTCTAAGCTCTTTTGCAAAATCCAATCAGGGAGACCCAACTTATGATTGGTTTAAGAAAACAACAGAAGTAATTCATTTCCAGTTAAACAAAGCCGCCCAAACCTATAAGCCGGGAAAAAATCCACGTTCTGTAAATCCGAACGGAACGGTACGATTGGCCGGTTTAACAGATTGGACAACGGGATTCTTCCCCGGAAGTCTGTGGTATGGTTATGAACTTACAGGCGACAAAAAATTAGCAGAGGAAGCTAAAAAATTCACATTGGCACTTGATTCTATCCGTAATATAAAAAACACACATGATGTTGGTTTCATGTTGTACTGCTCTTATGGAAATGCTTACCGAATTACAAAGGAAGAAATCTATCTCCCAGCGTTGAAGGACGGAGCAGCAAACCTTTATGCCCGATTCAATCCAAAAATTGGAGTAATTCGTTCCTGGGATTTTCCCTGGTGGCATTATCCTGTAATTATTGACAATATGATGAATCTCGAATATTTATATTGGGGAGCGAAACAATTCAATAAACCAGAATATACAAATGCGGCAGATACTCATGCCTTAACAACCATGAAAAATCATTACAGAAAAGACTTCAGTTCTTATCATGTAGTCGATTATGACCCTGCAACCGGAAAAGTTTTGCGTAAAGCTACTCATCAGGGTTTAACAGATGAATCAGCTTGGGCACGCGGGCAAGCGTGGGGATTATATGGCTATACGGTATGTTACGAAAACAGCAAAAATCCGAAGTTTTTACAACAGGCTGAAAATATTGCCAAATTCATTATGAACAATCCCAGAACTCCTAAAGATAAAGTTCCCGTTTGGGATTATGATGTTCATAATGCATTAGAAACGGATGAGCTTGCTCCAAGAGACGCCTCAGCCGCAGCCGTTATAGCTTCTGCCTTATTAGATTTGAGTACACAGGTAAAAGACGGTCAAAAATATGTTGATTATGCAGAGACACTATTAAAATCCTTATCGTCAGATGCTTATTTGGCTAAACCAGACGAAAATCATTATTTCCTTTTAAAACATAGTGTCGGTGCTTTTTTATACAATTCTGAAATTGATACTCCGCTTGACTATGCCGATTATTATTATCTGGAAGCTTTAAAAAGATATGCCGAAATCAAAAAAATTGAACTTTAAAAAAGTGGAAACCCAGTTAAATTAAATACGAACATTAAAACACATTTATTATAGAGAAAACCACCAGCTTTTTTTGGCTGGCAATTACCATCCAGCCAAAAAATTGCTGACTTGCTACCTTAACCAAAAACCGTAAATATCCAGTAATTATGAAAAAAAGTTTACTTGCTTTGCTCTGTGTACTTTCTTTGTTAGAAGCAAAGGCACAAAATTCCAATTGGGTATATGACTTTGGCACTAACCTCGCCGCGCCATACACATCTGCTACTTATAGTTCTACTTACTTGCCCGCACCATCGACTGGTGGCGGAAATGCGGGTATAAGGGCTTCATCAGCTACCGAAGGCTTTATCGAACTAATCTCTTCCGGTTTAGCCGGCGGCACCGGAGCCGAACTTAAAATGACCAGTGGTTCTACCGTATCGGGTGCAAAATTTGGGTTGGCTTCTTTTACAGCTACTACCGTTGCCACTTTTGAATGCAAGATCAATATCAGCTCCGGAACTAACGGCAGATTCTTATTGTATTTTGGTAACGGCAGCAATTTTACCAGTGCTAGCGGATTAAGTTTACCACAAACATTTGCCGCATTACGATTATCTCCTACTTCTACTGCTGTTAGTCTCGAATGGCTTTCATCCGCTACAAGTCCCAACTATACAACAACCGGACTTTCTCAAACTACACTTAATAAAAATCAGGTTTACACACTGAAGTTTTTTATGAACAACAGTTCCAGTACAGCATCCTATATCACGGGAAGTGGCACAACGGCAACAACACATAGCCTTCCCGCAGGAACTTTTGATATCTGGATCGACAATGTAAAAGTGCTGGCCAATGCTGATCCCGGAGCAGGTTTGCTCCCAATAGGAACTAGCATTAACGGAATGAATTTACTGAATGTCGCACCGGGTTCATCAGCACCTGTACTGTATCTTGATGATATCAGTTATTCCAATTTTTTAATTGCTACACCTCCGCCACCTCCGCCTACTGTCACTGGTACAATTCTTAATGTTAATTATGAAAACGGAGCTACGAATTCCGGCTTCACGGGTATTGATGTTACACACGCTACCGCACCAGATGCTGCTTTTATGGTGCCCGGGTATACTAGTACCTACGGCATAGGGCATACTGTAAAAATGGGAAACCCTGCCTACGAATCTGACGGTGGTCAACGCAGTGAATCTTCTACTGTTGACGCATATCAATTTTTTCCCGGAGAAGAACGACGCTATGAAGTAAGCTTTAAAATGAAGGACTGGCCTGCCTGGACTTCTACAGATCCGCTTTACGGCGTAGTTCTATTTCAGCTAAAAATGAGCGATGGTGTGGGCGAACCGTTAAGGGTGATTGCGCAGCGAAACGGCATTGAAAGCAAAAGAGATATACGAAATGCCAATGGCGATGCGATAACAACTTCTACTCCATTAGTGGATGATTTTCGCAATTATGCAAATGATTGGATCCACTTACGCATTGATGTAAAGTGGACTACCAATGCTACCGGTTACATCAAGATATATACAAAACTACCGGGAGAGCAGGATTATAGCCTTAAAGACCAGTCTGAAAACATTGTAACTTTTGTGAGCCAATCGGCAGGAAATATTGGCTACTTAAAATGGGGAGTTTATACGCGAGCCGGAAACCCCGGAGAGTCATTAGAAGGTAATACTACACTTACTTTTACAGCCCATCATGACAATATAAAAGTGTTTGAGCTTAACAATACCAGTACTGCTACCGCTCTTTGGAATAACACTATTACAGACAATAATCCGGCTTATCTGCCGGCCCCATATTCTCCTAGTAACGATGTCGTGACAGCCAATGTAGTATCTAACAGCACTTCGCCCAGCTCAGATTTTTCCCGTAACACACTAACGCCCGCCGGCGGCGCTATCCTTAGTGGCAGATATTTATTGGGTGGATGGGCAACAGGTTCAGCTGCTACGCCCAGCCCGTTTGATCCTACTCAGTATTATGAATTTAAAATCGCTCCAAAACCAGGCTACCAGCTTACCCTTAAAAGCATGACATTTAATTGGAGAACCGCAGGCGCTACAAATTCCAACACTTACGTATTGCGCTCCAGTCTCGACAATTTTACCAGCAATATTTCAGCACCGGTTACTGTAAGCGATGATGCTGCTAATACAAGTAATTTTGGAAATAACTCTATTTATGATCTGGCTAATATTTCGACAAACTCCGAAGTAACTTTTAGGATGTATTGGTATGGAGCTACTACTGCTGGCACTCTTGTAGGGATTGACAATTTCGCTTTTAATGGTAGTGTTTTGGCGGTAGAATCAAACTTGAAAATACAGACAAAAAACAATGTAGCAAAAAATACAGATAATGCCGTTTGTACTTATACTGTACAAGGCAATGAATTTGATGCAACGGCTACCGACAACTGCGACAACATTGCGTACAGTTATGTGTTAAGCGGCGCGACAACAGCTACCGCAACAGGTTCATTAGCAAATAAAATCTTTAATAAAGGGGTTACCACAGTTACCTGTACAGCAACCGACGCATGTGGCAGCAGTTCTACTTCGTATACGGTTACCGTTACTGATATTGAAAAGCCAGTCTTTACTGCACCAACTCCAATCACAGTCAGTAATGATAAAAATCAGTGTGGTGCTGCAGTAGTTTTACCTCAACCAATAGTTATTGATAACTGCGCTGTGGCAAGTATTACTAACAATGCTCCTGCTTTATTCCCTAATGGTACAACAACCGTAACCTGGACCGCTACAGATGAAAATGGGAACACAGCTACAACTCCACAAACAGTAACTGTAACTGATACAGAAACTCCAACAATAAACTCAACTGCATCTGTTATTCTTTGTTATGAAGCAAGCGGGAATTATACAATTCCTTTGGCAACAGCCACAGATAATTGCGCTATGACTACTATTGCTTACGTAATTACAGGCGCAACCACAAGAAGCGGAAATGGATTGGATGCAAGCGGAAATTTTAATGTAGGAACGTCTACAATAATATGGACAGTAACTGACAACTCGGGAAATAGTAATACCGCTATAACTACAGTTACCATTAACAATATAATTTCTGTTAGCATTGCCGATGTATATGCCGTAAATCCAGGTGGAAATGCAAATACAATTTATTTAGGTTATGGTCCTTCTTCATTAACACTAAAAGCTACACCTTCAAACGGAACAAGCCCCTTTACCTATTTATGGAGCAACGGAGCGACAACAAATACGATTTCAGTAAATCCATCAACAGCAGGAATTCACGATTACAATGTTGTAATTACAGATGCTTTAGGCTGTTCAGCTTCAATTACAAAACAAATAAAAGTTGTTACTGTTTCTTGTGCTTCTAAAAAAGTAACGATATGCCATAATAATAACAGTCTTTGTATTTCGACTAATGCTGTTTCAGCGCATTTAGCTCATGGTTGTTATTTGGGTGATTGTGAAAGTACTTTAGGCTCAGGCAAGATAAACAATGCTTCAATAACAAAACAAATTGAAGATTTTATAGTACTTGCAGCGCCCAATCCAACGAGAACCGAATTTCAAATAAACATTATGGGAGGAGATAATAGTGAAGATATTCTCATCAATATATTTGATATTTTAGGAAGAAAAATAAATACAGTGAAATCAAATTACACATCGTCTATAGCATTAGACGCTAAGCTAAGTCCGGGAATATATCTTGCAGAAATACATAACGGAACCAATACAAAAACAATTAAATTAGTTAAACAGTAATGCAATTTTTACTGTTTTAACGAACACATAAAGACTTAAGAAGCTATTTTTGATATCAAAAATAGCTTCTTGTTTATATAAAAAAACATATACTATATTTTAATTAACATCTAATGATCAATCTAAAAACAACTTCAGTATTACTTTTTATGCTAATGACGGTTTGTCTGACCAAAGCACAAGAAGCAAAAATAAAAAAAGAAAGTTTTGATGCTATCAATCTTAATTACCCTGGTTTAGAAAAAGTGAACAAACTCTATACGTCCGGTAAATACGAGGATGCAGCAAAAACATTATTAGACTATTATCGAAATAGAAAAAACATCAAACATCCTGAATTTAACATAGGTGACGAGGCCAGTTTTAAAGGAAAAGATATTGGAAAAGCCAATCAGGAAAAAGCTGACAATGCCTTATTACATAAATTTCAGCCTCAAAAAGGGTATGGTTTTTACGATTATGGTAAAAATATTAACTGGGAATACTGGCCTGTAAAAGACAATGAGGTACGCTGGCAACTTCATCGTGTAACATGGTGGCAGCCAATGGGAATAGCGTATCGCAGTACAGGCGACGAAAAATATGCGAAAGAATGGATTTTTCAATTTAGCGATTGGGAAGCCAAAAATCCATTGGGTAAATCGCAAGAAAACGACAGCTACGCCTGGCGTCCGCTAGAAGTTTCTGATCGTATACAGAGCCTCCCGGGTACCTTTAATCTATTTGTGAATTCACCAAATTTTACGCCGTCCTTTTTGCTTGACTTTTTAAACCTGTACAACAAACAGGTTGCTTATATTACACAACATTATACCAAAGATGGTAATCATTTGTTATTTGAAGCACAACGCGTTTTGGGTGCCGGAGCTATTTTCCCTGAGTTTAAACTGGCCGAAAACTGGCGTAAAAGTGGTATCGAAATACTTACTACAGAAATAAAAAAACAAGTTTATCCTGATGGTGTTCAGTTTGAACTTTCGCCAGTATACCACGTAGCTAGTATCGATATTTTTCTAAAAGCCTACAATTCGGCAAAACTCGCTGGCGTTGAAAAAGAATTTCCGGACAGTTATGTTAAAACGATCGAAAATATGATGGTGGCAATAACAAAAATATCTTTTCCTGATTACAACAATCCTATGTTTGGTGATTCCTGGGTGCAGGAAAAATCTTCGAGGTTAAAGCAATTTCAAAGCTGGTCAAATGTGTTTCCAAATAATCAGATTATAAAATATTTTGCTACAGACGGTAAAGAAGGTGCAATTGATTTCTTATCAACAGCATTGCCAGACGCAGGTTTCTACACTTTCCGTAACGGATGGGATGCTAAATCGACTGTATTAATTTTAAAAGCCAGCCCTCCGGGTGAATTTCATGCGCAACCTGATAATGGTACTTTTGAACTGTTTGTGAAAGGCCGCAATTTTACACCAGATACAGGTTGCTACATTTATAGTGGTGATGCCGAAGTAACTAAGATGAGAAATTGGTTCCGTCAGACGAAAGGTCACTCGACATTGACATTGGACAATCAGAATATGGTCATTACCAAAGCGGAGCAAAACAAGTGGAAAACCAGTAAAAATCTGGATCTACTTACCTATACAAATCCAAGTTATACGAATTTGAATCACCAGCGTTCTGTTCTTTTTATTGATGAGAAATATTTTGTGATTATTGACAAAGCCATTGGTTCTGCGACAGGAAATCTGGGTGTTCATTTTCAATTAAAAGAAGACAGTAAGCCCGTTTTTGACAAAGCCAATAATAAAGTTTATACGACTTATGCAGACGGTAATAATCTTTTGATTCAATCTTTAAATTCGGATAAAGTAACACTGAATGAAGAAGAAGGAAAAGTATCGTATGCCTATGCGAAAGAAATCGCCAGACCTGCTTTTGTTTTCGAAAAAACAAAAAGCGACCCTACAACACAACAATTCATAACTGTACTATATCCATTTAACGGAAATAAAGCGCCAGAAATAAGCATTAAACCAAATACAGATAATGATTTTGAAAACGGAATTATTAGTTTAAACATTATCATTGATGGCAAAAAAAGTGACATAAAAGCGACACTGAAAGAGTAAGTAATTTTTCTTCTACAGTTACTACAGACGCCTAAAAGTTTTCTTTTAGGCGTCTTTTTTTATCATCAAATTCTCTTAACCAGATTTAAAGATTGCTTTTCTGTACTTCATTTCAATTAGTTTAAAATCCACTTGGCAATTTCAACTTTAATTTTATCAGTTTTATCTGAAAAAGAAAAAAGGAACATATACTTTTCGGACCTTATTTCATCAAAAATTACATCGTTTTCGTTAACAATGTACTGGCTTTAATTTAACTTTTATCAAACACAAAATATTTCAGAACAGCTCAGTAAAAACAACACTTTCTTTATAAAAAACAAACCAACAAAACAGCACAAAAGCCTGATTTCAAAGGGGGTTTTAATAATTATTAAAGCATTATTAATCAAAATCAATAGTTATTTGGACGTTTTCAAAACTCTTCTGCAGAGCCGATTTATATATTTGTTTTTATTAAAATCAAAAAAAACATGACCAATCCAAAAAAAATGAACCGAACAGAACAGAATCTTTTTTTGTTTACGAGACGAAAAATTCCCCAGCCCCTTTTGCAAGTTAATTTATTGTTATAATTTTCTCCGCTAACAAAATTGAACAATTGATAAAATGAAAATGACAAGTACCATTTTATCAATTCTATTTCAAAAATAGTTTTGAAATTTAGCTCATAATCTTGCCGGAATCATTTGATCAATATCATTTGGTAATACAACAAGAAAGCGGACAATTTATTTGACAAGACGAAAACTAAACTTAAATAATATCAATTAGGAATAAGATCGCACTTATTTCAATTTAAAAAAAATTATGAAAAGGACTATATTTTTATTTTTACTGCTTACCGCTTGTACAGTTATGTATGGTCAGGATATTATTACCATAAAGGGTGTAGTAACTGATGCGCAAAACATGCCAATGCCAGGAGCAACAGTTTCTGAAAAAGGAACTAAAAACAGTACTACTACTTCGATAGATGGTGAATATCAAATCAAACTAAAATCTAATGCTACATTGGTATTCTCTTACCTGGGAACAAAATCGAAAGAAGAACAGATTAAAGGCCGAACAACTATAGACACAAAATTACTGGACGACACCAATAATCTGGATGAGGTAGTTGTAGTGGGTTACGGTACCAAAACGAGAAAAAACCTTACTGGAGCGATATCTTCTATAAAAGGGGATGAATTGGCAAAAATTCCGGTTCAAAACGTTGCTCAGGCTTTGCAGGGTCGTATCGCCGGTATGCAGGTGACAATGCCTGACGGAACTCCGGGCGCTCAACCTTCATTGAGAATTAGAGGAGGAACTTCAATCACTCAAAGCAACGAACCTTTGTACGTAGTTGACGGTGTAGCACAAACGGGCGGTTTAGCTTTTTTAGATGGAATGGATATTGAGTCTATGGATGTATTAAAAGATGCATCATCTACCTCTATTTATGGTGCTCAGGGAGCAAATGGAGTTATTTTGGTTACTACTAAAAAACCAAAAGGAGGAAAACTTACTTTAAGTTATGATACGTATGGTGGTATCAAAACCATTGCTAAAGAGATTCCGGTTATGAATCCATATCAATATGTTCAGTTAATGTACGAAGGCGTACTTGATGATCCGGCAAGATTACAGAAATTTGAGAATAATTTTGGGACATTTAATGAACTGGAAGGACTTTATAAAAACAGAGCAGGAGTTAATTGGCAAGATGAAGTTTTTGGAAATGCAGTAGAAAGCCAATATCATAAAATTAGTATTAGTGGTGGAGAGAGCGATACTAAATACAACGCTTTTTATTCTGTTAACAATGATCAGGGGATTATGATAGGAAGTGGTTCTGTAAAAAACATTGCAAAACTAGCTGTAACAAACAATGTAAGCAAAAAATTTACTGTAACTGCCATTGTCAATTATTCAAGTCAAAAAATAACAGGTTTATCTACCCAGGAAGGCGGAAATACCAGATTGAACATGTTGCAGAATTTACTTCAGTACAGACCAACAATTGGAAAAAATGGATCTGATGAAGATCTTAAATATTTAGTGGTAGATCCTTTAGACAATCAATCTTCCCCAACATTTCAAAGTCCGCTTATTACGATTGAAAGTCAAAAAAGAGAAGCTGTTAACCGATCTCTTAATATGAGCATGCAGTTGCAATATAACATTACCCCGGACTTAGTTTATCGTGGTTTAGTTAGTTACACTGACAATAGCGATAAAAGCAAATATTTTAACGATGCTACCGGTATTCAGGCGATCAGAAGCGGGGGACCAAACGGAGGAGTTACACACAATATTTCGACCCGTTTAAATTACAATAACGTTTTAACGTACAGCAAAGCTTTTGGAGCAGACCACAAATTTGATGCAACGGTTGGACAGGAGTATATTTATAATTATGCTGAAGGAATTACAGCCACAGCTTCTGCTTTTCCCGGCGTTAATTTAGGTTGGGACAAATTACAACTGGGAACTATTGCCGGAATTCCGACAACATTTGCTGAAGATGATAAATTGCTGTCATTTTTCGGAAAAGCAAATTATTCCTTTAAAAACAGGTATTTATTCTCTGCCAGTTTAAGAGCTGATGGATCTTCTAAATTCGGAACTGAAAATCAATGGGGATATTTCCCTTCTGTCTCTGCCGCCTGGCGTATAATTGAGGAAAATTTCATGAGAAGTGTACCTGCTTTCTCTGATTTGAAACTTCGTTTGAGTTATGGTGAAGCCGGAAACAACCGAATTGCCAATTATGCTGCATTAGGTATTTTCAATTCCGGATCTTATCCGCTAAACAATCAGGTAAATATTACCGCTTTTCAAAATACCCTACCTAATCCATACTTGAAATGGGAAGCTACAAAATCGACCAATATTGGTTTTGATTTAGGATTCTTTAAGCAAAGAATTTCCCTCACAACAGAATTGTATGACAACCGTTCTAAAGATTTACTTTATAACACGCGTGTTCCGGCAAGTTCAGGTTTCAAAAAACAATTTCAGAATATTGGCTCAACTTCTAACAAAGGAATTGAATTCACTTTAAATACGGTGAATATCAAAAATGATAATTTTATTTGGAATACCACTTTTAATATTGCTTTTAATAAAACAAAAGTACTTAGCTTAAGTGAAGGCGAAACGTCATTAATAACCAATAGCTATACAGATAAAAGCGATTACATTTTACAGGTAGGAAAACCAGTAGGAACGATGTATGGTTATGTTCGTGATGGTTTATATCAGGTAAGCGATTTTGATTATAATTCGACACTTAACACTTATACTTTAAAATCAGGCGTAGTTAGCGACAATCTTGTCGTGCAACCCGGATTTATAAAATTTAAAGATATAAATGGTCCAAATGGAGTGCCTGATGGCGTGATCAATGATTTAGACAGAACAACTATTGGAGATGCAAATCCGAAATACACAGGAGGTTTAAACAATACTTTTAGTTATAAAGGAATAGATCTAAGTGTATTCCTTGATTTTACGGTAGGAAATGATATTTACAATGCAAACACGCTGAACAACTCAAGACTTAATTTTGAAAACCTAAATTCATTATCCATCTATGCTGACAGATGGACTACTGTTAATGCAGCCGGACAACGTGTAACAAATCCTGATGAATTGGCAGCTTTAAATGTGGGTAAAACCAATCCGGTTTATAATGGTAATGCAACTGGTCGTTTATATAGTGATATTATTGAAGACGGTTCATTTTTGAGAATCAACAATATAAGTCTTGGTTATACATTACCGAAAGAATGGCTGAAAAAATCTAAAATCTCAAATTTGAGAATCTATTTTACAGCTTATAATTTATATACGTTTACCAAGTATACTGGTTACGATCCGGAAGTAAGTGTTCTTAATAACGCCATAACAAGAGGAGTTGACTTTAGTGCTTATCCAAGAAGTAAATCTTTTGTTACAGGCTTAAATATTTCACTATAATTTTAAAGTTTCGAAAAATGAAAAAATATATATTTTCCCGCAGAGTCCTTATTGCAGCTGGTATTGCCTGTCTCTTATTGCCTCTTAATTCCTGTGATAAAGAATTAGAAGTTACACCCTACTCCTACTTTACAACAGCCAACTTTTTTTCTAATTCAGAAGAAGCTAATATGGCCACTTTAGGAGTATATGAATCAATGTCGTCTCTTGATACTTATGGTTATAACATCCCTTTAATTTTTGATGCTGATACTGATATTAGTCAATTGAGTGGTGTGGGTGCTGATGAATGGCGTTTGATTGCACATTATCAGGGAATTTCTCAAACCGCAATATTTTACAACGTTTGGAGTAAATTATACGAAGGAATCGACAGAGCAAATGTTGTGATTGAAAGAATTCCTCAAATGGAATTGTACAAAAACGGAACCCAAACGCAACAAGAGCAATTGAACCGATTTATTGGTGAAGCAAAATTTCTACGTGGTTTCTATTATTCTGAACTTGTCCGTCTTTGGGGAGATGTTCCATTCAAAACAAAAAGCTCACAATCTGGAGATAATCTAAAAGGTGGTTTAGTAGATCGTCAGGAAATATACACCCAGATTATAAAAGATATGGAGGAAGCTGCTGTTGTATTACCGGCAGAAACACCTTCCGATGAACGCATTAATAAATGGGCTGCCAAAGCCATGTTAGCCAGAATTGCATTGTTTGCCGGAGGATATTCTTTAAGTCCGGACGGAACTATGAAACGTCCTGCTAATTACAAAGAGTATTACAAATTGGCACAGGAAAAAATAAATGAGGTTATGGCCCAAAATCCATACAAGCTGAATACGTCCTATGCTAAAGTTTTTAAAAACCAATGTCAACATGTTTTAGAACCTACTGAAAACATCTTTCAGGTAGCTTTTTACAATCCGGCAGGAACTATGGGGAATGGTTCATGGGTTGGTTATTTTAATGGACCGCTTACTGCTGCTGGTATATATCCAAATTCAATAGGGAGATGTTTAGTTCCTAAACCATTTTATAATACTTTTAAAACAGGCGATCAGCGAAGAGATTTTTCTATTGCAACTTATTCTATCAATAATGTTGGAAATAAATTGCCACTTGTAACTGCCAGACAAGATGAAGCCTGGACAGCGGCCAAATGGAGTCGTGAATACCAAACTAATTCTACTGTGGAAAGAAGTTATACTCATATCAATTGGGTAGTAATGCGCTATTCTGATTTATTATTGATGCGTGCTGAAGTTGAAAACGAGTTAAACGAAGGTCCAAATCCAGTTGCTTATGACGCTGTCAACCAAGTACGAAAAAGAGGTTTTGGAGCAGATATCGCGGGCAGCAGAATTGCTGTTGACATTGTAAATAAAGGCACCGGATATGCCAATGCTGCTAATGTTGTTATACAAATTACCGGCGGTGGTGGTAGCGATGCATCTGCAGCGGTGGTAACGCTTGCAAGTGGTGGTATTAGCGCAATTACGATGTTACGTTCTGGAGATGGTTATACTTCTGTACCAACAGTAACTATTACAACTACAGACGGTAAAGGTTCCGGAGCAACAGCAGTAGCACGAATTTTACCTAAACCTACGGCTGCCGAAATGAATTTGCCAACAGGACTGAGTAAAATTGATTTTCTTAAGGCAATTCAACAAGAAAGAGCCTGGGAACTTTCCGGAGAAGGTATGCGCAGAGCCGATTTAATTCGATGGGGAATATTATCTGATAAAATAATCGAAACAAACGCGGCTGTAAAACTTATTCGTTCCAATTATTTTTATCCGTCAATTGCCAATTTTGTGGCAGGCAAACATGAATTATATCCTTTTCCGCAAAATGAAACTGATGTAAACAAGTCGATTACACGTCAGAATCCAAAATATTAATTTTTTATCTTATGCTAAAAAAACTAGTTCTATTCATCATTTTGTCTCTCCCCGCTTTCATCCAGGCTCAAGTAGACGTACATAATGCATCCTCAGAATATGAGTACCCTACTGATCCATTAGTTCGCGAGAAATTAGACAAATGGCAGGATTTAAAATTTGGCGTTATTTTACATTGGGGACTTTACAGTCAAAATGCAATGAACGAATCCTGGCCATTGGTTAATGAACTTTGGAAACGAAGAGACACAACAAAAACATATGAAGAATATAAAAAATGGTATTGGGACCAATCTAAAAAATTTAATCCGGTAAAGTTTAATCCGGAGAAATGGGCTGAGATTTCAAAAGATGCCGGAATGAAATACTTGGTTTTTACAACGAAACATCATGAAGGTTTTTCAATGTTCGATACCAAAGAAAATGATTTCAAAATTACTAATGGTCCATTTGCTAACAATCCGAAAGCCGATGTAACGAAGTATATATTTGAAGCTTATCGTAAACAAGGAATGATGATTGGTGCCTACTTTTCAAAACCCGATTGGCATTCTGAATGTTTTTGGTGGCCGCGTTTTGCAACTGTAAACCGTAATGTAAATTACAATACTATCGAATTTCCCAAACAATGGCAAAAATTTAAAGATTTCACCTATAATCAAATTGGGGAAGTTTTAAGCAACTATGGTAAAGTTGATATTTTATGGTTAGATGGCGGCTGGATACGTAATCCCCAGCCAGGAGAAATGGAAAAAGCGTACGTTCAAAGTAATAAATCTTATTATCCGCCATATCCACAAGATGTTGATATGTCACGTATTGCCAAAATGGCGAGAGAAAAACAACCTGGAATTCTGGTTGTCGACAGAACCGTTCACGGACCTTACGAAAACTATCGTACACCAGAGTTGACCATACCAAAGGAACAGCTAAAAGACCCTTGGGAAACCTGTCTAACCTTAGCAAAAGGATGGGGTTATACAAAAAAGACGCCGATAAAATCAGGTACTTGGATTGTACAAACTTTAGTTGAAGTAGTCGCAAAAGGAGGGAATTTGCTTTTAGGCTTCGGACCAACACCAGAAGGAGAATTTCCGGAGTATGTAAATAAACCATTGCAAGAAATTGGTGACTGGCTAAAACTAAATGGTGAAGCAATTTATGGGACACGAATTACAGAAAACTATAACAGCGGTTCAACCTGGTTTACACAATCAAAAGACAGCAAAACTAAATATGCTATTTGTTGTATTAAAGAGGGAACAACTATACCCGTAACAATACAATGGAAAGGAAATGTGCCTGTAAAAGGAAAAAAAATAAAACTGATTTCTTCTGGTAAAAACGTAAACTGGAAACAGGAAGGAGATACTATTATTGTAGAAGTACCCAAAGAGTTAATCGGCAAACAAACAGCTGCCCTAGCTTTTGCATTTTAATTTTTTTAAAACGAAAAAACCAAAATTATGAAGAAGATAGTATTAGTATTCAGTTTACTATTAATAGCTACCACTACGTTTGCACAGGACAAACCTAAAGACATGAAAGTACTACGAGATTCAATCTTTACAGTAATGAAACTAAGCAAGGTCAACAGACAAAAAATGCACGACCTGATTGCTGAAAACGGAAAAGGTCAAAAGGCTATTAAAGATGATCCTGCACTATTTTATGATCAAAGACAAGAAAAATTAGCAACCTGGAAAAAAGATATTACTGCAAAAGAAAAAGCAATTTTAACGCCTGCACAATTTCAAACATGGCGTGATTTTGGAAAATCTTTGAGTGATAAAACGAAATAATAATAGTTGTCATTTAAAAGAAACAAAATAAATGATTGAATATTATTTAGAATTGAATAAGTTTATGGACATTAATGCAGAACTATGTTCTGCATTAACTGTTTATAAGAGAAAGAAATAATAAAATAAATTACCATTATGATTACTTTAAACGATACACCAATTTCAAAATCATACGCAATCGGAATAGATATTGGTGGTACTTCACTTAAATGTGGTGTTGTTGATGAACTGGGAGAAATCTTATTTTCCTTTATAGTATCCTTAAAAGATGCCAAAACCGAAGCTGAAATTATAAGCTTAATGGTCAACGCGATAACACAATGTACAGATCAATTAAAAAAACCTATTGTAGGTATCGGAATTGGTTTTCCTGGTCTTATTGAAGAGGATGTTATTATTGGTGGAGGCGTGAATTTGCCTGGTTTTGAACAATTGCCATTGGGTAAAATTCTAAAAGATTTAACCGGGCATAATATTGTAATTGATAACGATGCCAACCTAATGGGACTTGCCGAATTAATTTACGGCGCAGCCAAAGATAGTACTGATGCTGTTTTTCTAACCATTGGTACAGGTATTGGCGGCGCTATTATGATTAATAAAAAACTTTATAGCGGCTATAAAAATCGTGGCGGTGAATTAGGACATACTGTAATTCAGCAAAATGGCATGTTGTGCAATTGTGGTGGACGAGGTTGTCTGGAAACTTATGCATCGGTTACAGCATTAATCAATTATTACAAAACTCAAAATCCTTCATCAGAAGAAAACATTGACGGCAAAACTATCATCGAAAAATATCTGTCAGGAGAAGATCATGCCCTCAACACCATGCAACATCATTTTGATTATTTAGCTGCCGGTATTGTAAACTTTGTAAATATATTTAGTCCTCAAAAAGTAATTATTGGTGGAGGAATTAGTGAAGCGGGTCAGTTTTATATTGATGAACTAACAAAAAGAGTAAAAACCTTTGCTATTCCTGTTGCTTTTGCCCACAGTACTATAGTAGCGGCAGATTTAGGCAACAAAGCCGGATTGTTAGGTGCTTGCGCCATTGCTTTTCAAAAATTTAAAGTTTAGATTTTCAATACAATTAAACTTTGAAAGAATTATCTTATCAATTATAAATCTATTACTTTAAATACTTGAATAATAGCGCTCAAATCAACCGTTACTAAAGGTTTTAGCTAAAATTAATATCATTTTGAACAAATTCAAAACTCTACAAAAATATTGATGATTACATTCGTTTTGAATTTATATCCTTTACCAACCGAAAACAATTTATTAAAATTAGGTAGCTATGATGTTTCAAAAAAACATATTGATTTTGTGTCTGTTGAGCTTATTTAATACTCCGTTATTAACCAGTGCACAAACCAATTCTCGTCCTAATATCCTTATAATCATGACCGATCAGCAAACTGCTGATGCCATGAGTATTGCCGGTAACAAAGATTTGCATACACCTGCAATGGATAAACTGGCACAAAACGGAGTTCGTTTTACAAAAGCTTATTGTGCGCAGCCATTATGTTCGCCATCGCGTTCTGCCATAATGAGTGGAAAAATGCCTTTTGAAACAGGTTTTATTGGCAATGCACCGGAAAAAGACGGTCAATGGCCGGAAGATCTCCTAATGGTGGGGAAAATTTTTCAAAACGGAGGTTATAAAACCGGTTATGTTGGTAAATGGCATTTACCTGTTCCCACAACTAAGAAAAGCCAACATGGTTTTGAATTCATTGAAAATACCAATTTTCTGGATTATAATGATGCAGCGACGCCTTCTTTTTGCGCTCGCTTTATTAAAGAAAATAAAAATACCCCTTTTCTTCTTGTAGCTTCTTTTTTAAATCCGCATGATATTTGCGAATGGGCCCGCGATGAAGATTTAAAAATGGATATTTTAAAAGATGCACCGCCTCCAGATCAATGTCCGGCACTGCCTGCAAACTGGCAAATTCCTGCTAATGAACCTAAAATTGTTCGCGATCAGCAAAAAACAGTTGGCCTGCGCACCTATCCTTCTGTAAATTATTCACCTGAAAAATGGCGTCAATATCGTTGGGCTTATAACCGATTAGTTGAAAAAGTAGACAGTTATATAGAAATGGTACTGGCATCGCTTAAAAAGTATGGTATCGAAAAAAACACCATTATCATTTTTACTGCAGATCATGGTGATGGTTATGCAGGACATAGTTGGAACCAGAAGCAAATTTTATACGAAGAATCGGCCAGAATACCTTTCATCATTTCGAAAATTGGCGAATGGAAACCAAGAACTGATGATTTGTTAGTTTGCAACGGAACAGATATCATTCCAACTATTTGCGGTTTTACCGGAGTTCCAAAACCAGCATATTTAAAAGGAATTGACATCAGCAAAAAAATAGAAAATCCCCAAGAAAAATTACGGGATACTTTGGTGATCGAAACTGATTTTGCCGATAATGAAGACCTTTTAGGTATCAGCGGGCGTTCTGTAATTACCAAAGATTTCAAATATATAGTTTACAACAAAGGCGTTATTAAAGAACAGCTTTTTGATTTGAGCAAAGATCCTGGTGAAATAACCAATCTTGCGGTAGACAAAACTTATAAAAAGAAGCTCATTAGTATGCGTCGTTATCTAAAACAATGGTGCAAAAACAATGGAGACACATTCAATTCAGGATTATAATCCGATTAAAAGAAAAAATATCATGATCAATAAAAATATATTTGTCTTATTCTTATCCATTATAACGCTTCATACTTTCGGTCAGCAAACTTCTGCTACAATAAAACTGACTGCAGAAAAACTACATTCAAGAGTGCGTGAATGGCCTTATCCTGTAAACGGAATTACGGTGCCAACCAATGCTCCTGCCCTGCTTTGGCCCGCAACAAATGGTAAGGAAATGGTAAAACCAATGGAAAGTGGTAGTGAAGTTCCTGAAGATCCCAATATTGGCAATGTCCGCTATAAAATAATGTTGGCAAGCGATATAAATTTTACTAAAGATTTGCTTACTAGTTCTGAACAGCGTTGGGCGGTTTATCCGTTGCATCAGGCACTAAAATCTGGAAAATGGTACTGGAAATATGCTTACGCTTTAAAAGGCAGTAATCAATGGACATGGTCATCTGTTTACGATTTTGTGGTCGATGCCAAATATGCTGATCAAAAAGTATCTCCGCCAATAACTGAAGTTCTCAAAAGAAACGAAGGTTCACATCCTCTTTTATGGGACATGAACCGTATTGGCGAAGATTTTTATCGCAATAATCTGGAAAATCCGGAAGCTAAAAAATTTATCGCTTTCGCGGAAAAACTAATGTTGGCCCCTCTTCCGACAGAGCAACCACAGAGGGTAATTGATACAACAGGAAAAAATAAATTAGAGAAAAAAATAATTATAGAAAGAATGTATCACGGATTTGGTGATGCTGTAGGTAATCCGGTTCGCAATTTATGCATCGCCTACCAATTAACAAAAGACAAGCGTTTTATTTTAGACGCAAAGCGCAGAGCTTTAAATATAGCCAATATGAATCCGAATGGATTAGCAACTGGTGATGATTTTACAAGTGGTGCAGTACTCGAAGCTTTAGGCTGGTTTTATGACACGGGTTACGAATTTTTAACGCCAGAAGAAAAAGAAACATTCAAAAACATCATCACTATTAGAGGTCGAAGAGTTTATGAGCATTTGCCAAATCGTTTTGAATTACACGTAAGCGATAATCACGTTTGGCAAATCACGTTACGCAACCTGGCAATTGCAACGGTAGCGGTAATTAACGATGTTCCTGAAGCCAAAGAATGGCTAACTTATATGTATGAAGTTTGGTCAGCACGCTTTCCGGTATTAGGCACAACAGACGGCGGATGGCATGAAGGTAATGGTTATTTCAGGGTAAATTTTAAATCAATTATATACTTATCACAAATGTTTGGTGATTTCAGTGGTGTGGATTATTTCAAATTACCATGGATGGAAAACCTACCGTACTATATGTTGTACACACATCCAAACGGTGCTGCAAGTACTGCTATTGGTGATATGTGGGAAAACATTCCCTACATCGTAAAGGGCGAAGCCTGGTTTGCAGACGCACTTACTTACAAAATGAACAATCCGTATTTAAACTGGTATGTTGAAGGTATAAAAAAAGAATATCCAGCTTATTACCACGGAACAGACGATTTCTTATTTTTTAGATTATTAAATTATAAACCAAATAGAAAACTGCCTTCGACCTCACCCGAAAACCTGCCTAAAACACGCAAATTTGGAGATGTAGGAGTTGTAGCCATGCACGAAGATTTGGCTAATGCCAATAAAACATTAAGCAGTTATTTGTTCAGTAGTCCGTTTGGTTCTTCAGGCCATGGTCATGCTTCGCAAAATGCTTTTACTATCAATTATAAAGGAAAAGTAATCTTTGGCGGAACTGGTTATTACAGCAATTTTAGCGACAAACACAATCTTTTGTATTATAGAACATCAAAAGCGTACAATACGATTTTGGCCGATAGCTTAAATCAAAAAATTGGAGAAGAAGGTTATGGCTGGATTCCGAGAGCTATTTCTGGCAAACACATTCAATATGCTTTGGGGGATGCGAGCAATGCTTATGGCGAAATTAAAAGTGATTTCTGGCTGGACAGATTCAAACAAATCAATGTTGTACCAAGCAAAGAAAATGGTTACGGAGATTCAGGAGTGACTTTGTACCGCAGGCATATGCTGCAATTAGAGGGTGGCTATATTGTGCTTTATGATGAATTAGAAGCAAAAACTCCCGTAAAATGGACCACTCAATTTCATTGCCCGTATTATACAATTGAAGGAGAAGATTCGGCGAATGCCAAACAACAAAACTTTATTGTAAAAACAGATTTAGGAAATGTAACTGCCAGTGTTTTTGCTAATAGTCCATTAAAAATGACGGTTCATAACAAGTTCTTTGAAGCTGCCGTAAACTGGAACAAGGTAACAAATGACGAAGGTCAAATTAAGGAATTTAAAGATCAATGGCATGCCGGAATCACTTCTGAGCCAAAACAAAAATTCAGATATTTAACGATTATCCAAATCAAAGACGGTAAAACAGAAGTGGTTAAAACAGTTTCAGACAAAAATGGTTTATCGCAATTAAAAGTTGGAGATTGGGAAATAAAAGCACAATTAGATGGAGAAAAACCGGTCTCTTTACAGGTTTCAAATAAAATAGTTCAATCACTATTTAGTTACGGCGATTTACCAATTAATTTTCAAGGTAAAACTTATGTCCCTAAAATAAAAGGTAGTTCCGTACTAGTAGAACTGGAGGGTTCAAAAGTAAACAGGCAAGAAGCTGTCGATGAATTGCCGGACGTTGCTAAATATGACAAGAATTAAGAAACAAGATGTCTACTTTTTCTCTAAATTAGAGTTGAATTACTCTAATTTAGAGAAAAAGACCGGGCAAAAACAATTAATAATTTAAACTTTTATGAAGAAAACGATTGCTCTCTTAGCGCTTTTCTACATAGTTCTTTTCACAACTAAAAGCCATGCGCAAGTTCAGGACCGGTATTTTCGTAATATCTCGGTCGATAAAGGCTTGTCGCAAAGTTCAGTTTTTGCCATTCAGCAAGATACATTGGGTTTTATCTGGATTGGAACTCAGGACGGACTAAATCGTTATGACAGTAAAGGTTTTAAAGTTTATAGACCAATCAAGAATGTTAAAAATAGTTTGCAATCCTATTACATTCGAAGCCTATTTACAGATCATAAAGGACAATTATGGGTTGGTGGAAATCAAGGAATTAGTGTTTACAATTATGACACAGATAGTTTTACAAATTACAAACTTCCAAGAAGTATTGGCGAATGGTATATTTCGGCTATAACAGAAGATAGTGCGCACAAAATATGGGCAACTTCTATTACAGGTGAAGTTTTCGTTCTTGTTCCGGAAGCCCAAAATTTTACCTCGATTAAGTTTAACGCTTCTTCTCATGAAATTAAGAAAATTGCTTACATCGGTCTTTGGCAAAAACAAATTATTTTAGGAACAGATGTTGGCCTTTTTAAATTAAAATCCAATAATCATCAATTGATTAAAATTGATTTGGGTGTAAAAAAGCCTTATATCAACGATGTTTATATAGATGAAAAAATACTTTGGGTTGCAACCGAAGGATATGGTGTAATTCGTTTTGATGCTAAAAATGGCCAAACTACTTCCTTATTACACAGCTCAGGAACAAATAGTATTGCAGATAATAATATCAGGTGTGTTGGCAAAGATACCGACGGAAATATTTGGCTTGGAACTTTTAGAGGCCTTAGTATTTTTAACCCAAATACAAAGTCTTTCAGCAATTATTACCATCAAATATCACAGCCTTATACAATTAGCCAAAACTCAGTTCGTTGTTTTTTTAAAGACAAACAAAACGGAATTTGGTTAGGAACTTATTATGGCGGTTTAAATTATTATCATAAAAGTGATATTAAATTTAATCTTCTAAGTCAGAACTCAGGAAAACCATCTTTAAATGACGAAGTTATTGGCGTTATCAAACAAGATGCAAAAGGTAATTTCTGGATTGGAAGTAATGACAAAGGCATAAATTACTGGAACAAAAACGCGAACACAATTAGTTATTTTTCGAATAGCGAAAACAATCCTAATAGCTTAAGTTCAAATAATATAAAAGCAATTGCTTTTGATGATAGCGGAAATGTATTGATTGGAACTCATAATGGGGGGCTTAATTTACTCAATCCAAATACGGGTTCTGTGCAGCGTTTTCGTCATGATGAGAATAATCCCAACACCATTGCCGGCGATTTGGTTTATAGCATATTAAAAGATTCAAACGGTCGTATTTGGGTCGGAACCAGATCCGGATTAGATCAGTTCCATCCAGAAACGAAGACCTTTACACATATTCATCTTGATAAAGCAGGCAAGCGTCTGGCTTCTGATGATATTACATTTTTATTTGAAGATAGCAAACACCGAATCTGGATTGGAACCACAAATGGCGTAACACTTTTTTATCCGGATACTCTTTTATTTGGAAATATTGGACATGGCAAACTAAGCGACGATATCGTAAACTGTATTACTGAAGATCAAAAACACAGAATCTGGATTGGAACCAGAGAAGGATTACGATTGTATGATGAAACTCAGGAATCTTTCATAAGTTTTAATGCCCGAAAAGATTTTGTCAAAGAAACTATTTATGGAATTATTCCGGATGATGATGGAAGTTTATGGATTTCTACCAACAGCGGTTTAATTAAATTCAACCCTGACAAAGGTTCTATACAAACATTTGATGAAAGTGATGGTTTGCAGAATAAGCAATTCAACGATTATGCTTTTTATAAAGCAAAAGACGGAATGTTACTTTTTGGAGGAATTAAAGGTCTTTCTTACTTCTATCCTTCAATGGTAAAACAGCAGCCACTTCCATTGAAACTTAGTTTTACGGCACTCGAAGTATTAAATAAAACTGTTGCTGTTGGTGATGAAACTGATATTCTGGAAGAACACATCGACCAATCAAATGAATTAGAAATTGGCCCGGAATACAAGCAGTTCAACATCTTATTTAACACTTTTAATTATATTTCTTCCAATCGAACATATTATTATTACAAGTTAGAAGGAATCGAAAAAGATTGGCAACGCACTGATGAATTGAAAGTTAGTTATAGCAATTTACCCGCAGGAAAATACAATTTCCAAATCAAAGCCATTGGACCTAATGGTGAAATGAGTGCTGTTCGAAGCTTAAAAATTATCATTCTGGCACCCTGGTATAAAACAATCTGGTTCTCATTACTATTATTAACTATTATTGGTACAGCGGCTTACATCGGTTACAGAATCATAAAAGAAAGAATTAAAGCCGTTCAACAATTAAAACTGGAAAGAATAGATAAAGAAAGAGTGAATTACATCAATCAGGTAAAAATGGACTTTTTTACAAATGTTTCTCATGAATTAAGAACTCCTTTAACACTGATTTTAGCTCCATTAGAAGAGTTATTAAAAATGCCTTTTATCGACAAAACATTTAAAAAGAAACACGAATTAATGTTCATTAACGCCAAAAGACTTTACAACCTGGTTGATCAATTATTTGAGTTTAGAAAAACCGAAATGGGAACGCGACAACTTAAAGTTGGTAAAGGTGATATAGTGAATTTTACACAGGAAATTTTCGAATCATTTAAACCACTTTCAGATAAAAACCGCATTCATTATACGTATCATGCCGAGGAACCGCAGTTGTTATTCTATTTTGATAAAGATGCAATGGAAAAAATCCTGTTTAATCTTTTGTCAAATGCTTTTAAATACACCAAAGCTGGTCAGACCATACATGTTGAATTGATTAAGAAAAATGATAAAGTACAAATTAAGGTAGCCGACACGGGGGTCGGAATTAGCGAGGAAGATTTGTCTAAGGTTTTCGACCGTTTCTATCAGGTAAATAATCGCGAGATGAATTTGGGTTCCGGTGTTGGATTGGCCTTCACAAAACGTTTGGTCGAATTACATCATGGCCAAATTACTGCAGAAAGTACGATGCAGAAAGGAAGCACTTTTACAGTAATGATTCCAATGGCTGATCAGGTTTATAAAGACGATCAGCATGTTGAAGAATCAGCTTACGATTTGTCGATTATATCTGATAATGAACTTGAAACAGACGATGCTTTGTTACCGGAAGAAAATGAAGTAATCGAAAGAGATCAGCCAATCAAGCTTTTAATTGTAGATGATAATAAAGAAATCTTAGATTATCTACAGGATTATTTCAGCAAAATATATGAAGTTACGGTGGCTTTTGACGGTCAGATGGCTTTGGATCTTTTAGAAATGCAACCTTTCGATCTTATAATTAGCGACGTTATGATGCCTGAGCTGGATGGTTTACACTTTTGTAAAAGAGTAAAACAGAATATCAATACATCACATATTCCATTTATACTTTTAACAGCAAGAACGGAAACCAGCCAGCAACTAAAAGGATTGGAAATGGGTGCCGACGATTATATTACAAAACCATTTTCTACTCCTTTATTAGCGGCAAAAATTACAAATTTGTTACGTTCCCGTAAACGACTAAAAGAATATTATTCGGTTGGTAAAGAAATGGTACCTGAAAATATCGCGTTTAATGTGCTTGATGAAGAATTTCTAAAACAAGCGATCCAAATTGTCGAAGATCATCTGGCGGATTCTGAATTTTCAGTAGACCAATTTAGTAGAGAAATCGGAATGAGCCGTTCTAATCTTTATTTAAAACTAAAAGCCATTACAGGCGAATCTGCGATGGATTTTATAAAGAGAATCCGATTTAAAAAAGCAGTTGAACTGATGCAAAGTAAACGATACACCATTGCACAAATCACCTATATGTGCGGATTTAATTCACCATCGTATTTTTCGACAGCATTCAAACAACATTATGGATGTATGCCGAGTGAATATTTGGCCAAACTTGACGAAACAAAAGAATAACTGAAACAACACAAACTAATATACAATGCAAAAAAAAAGAATAACAATACTACAATCCTATTTCTATTGAGTTAGAAATCAGCTAAAAAAAGGCCTTTAGTACGGCCATAAATCAATTACAAATTTCAATTTTGAAAGCCATAGTCTTACCCAAATGAAATATTCATTTTGGAGTGAGAAGCCCGAATCATGCCTTAATTGAACGTTTTTTTTTAATAAAAATAAAACAGTACAACATTTACAACTTAAAATAGACCTTATGAAAATATTTAAAATCCTTTTTTTACTTGCATTAAGTTTACCATTTTCTTCTAATGCGCAAACAAAAGCGACAGTAACTATTCAGAATAATTCGGCTCTCGATCGAAAGGAAACTGTTCTTGCTATAAAATGGGCAACTGTCCTTTCCTCCTATTCAAATATAGATACATTGAATTTTGTAGTAATCAACGCCAATACAAAAAAACAAGTGCCATATCAGTTGGAACATCATGGAAACGCTGCTATTCAAAACTTGTTAGTTCAGATAGACATCAAAGCAAAATCATCTTTAAACCTATTCATTCAAAAAGGGAAACCGGAAACATTTACTGCCAAAACATATGCTCGTTATGTACCGGAGCGCCTTGATGATTTTGCCTGGGAAAATGATAAAATTGCTTTCAGGGCTTATGGTAAAGCTTTAGAAAAAACAGAAGGCGATGCATACGGTTTTGATGTATGGGTAAAACGAACTGATAAATTAGTATTGAACGAACGCTATAAACGTAATGACTATCACTTAGATCACGGCGACGGCTTAGATTATTATCATGTTGGTTATACATTGGGTGCCGGAAATATGGCTCCATTTGTAAAAGATACAATCCGTTATTCTGGCAATTATCATCAATGGAAAGTGTTGGACAATGGTCCGCTGCGTTCAACTTTTCAATTAACATTTGATAGCTGGAATGCAGGCGGAATAAAAGTTAAAGCAGTAAAAACAATTTCTATAGATGCCGGTTCTCAACTAAACCGTATTGAAAACGTTTACAGTTTCGACGGCAATAACGCTCTGGAGGTTGTTGTTGGAATCATCAGAAGAGAGAAAGCTGGAGTGATAGCACTAAATGAACAACAAGGTATTCTAGGCTATTGGGAACCAACTTTTGATAAGGACGGCACTACAGGTGTGGCATCAATCTTAACTACTCCTGTAAGTACTATGTGGGTTAATAAAGAACAAATACTAGCCAAAACTACACTTAAAAGCAACGAACCTATCGTCTATTATTCGGGTGCTGCCTGGGATAAAGCTGGAAAAATTACTAATTCAAAACAATGGTTTGACTATTTGAACAATTTTCAACAGCAAATAAACAATCCGTTAATCGTAAACATAAAATAATACCAACCAATTATTAACTATAAACTAAAAAAATGTCAATTAACTTATTTGATTTAACAGGGAAAACTGCTCTTATTACAGGAGGAGTTCATGGATTAGGAATGGCAATGGCCAAAGGACTTGGACATGCAGGAGCAAAAATTGTAGTCAACGATCATTCCTCACAGGAAGCAGTAAATAATGCAATTGCAGAATATAAATCGGAAGGAATTGAAGCGTACGGTTATTTATTTGATGTGACCGATGAAAGCGCTGTAATTGCCGCAATTAACAAAATAGAAGCTGAAGTTGGCCCAATAGATATTCTGATCAACAATGCAGGAATCATCAAAAGAACACCAATCATAGAAATGGAAGTTGCCGATTTTGAAGCCGTAATAAAAGTAGATTTAACAGGCCCATTTATCGTTTCTAAAAACGTTGCCAAAGGAATGATTCAGCGTGGTGGTGGAAAAATTATAAACATGTGCTCGATGATGAGTGAATTAGGCAGAGATTCGGTAAGCGCTTATGCAGCAGCAAAAGGCGGATTAAAAATGCTGACCAAAAATATGGCAACCGAATGGGCAAAATTTAATATTCAGACGAATGGAATTGGTCCGGGATATTTTGCTACAAGCCAAACAGCACCAATTAGAGTAAACGGCCATCCGTTCAACGAATTTATTATGGGAAGAACACCTGCCGGACGTTGGGGTGATCCAGAGGATTTGCAAGGAGCTGCCATCTTTTTAAGTTCAAAAGCAAGTGATTTTGTAAACGGTCATATTGTTTATGTTGATGGTGGAATATTAGCTACGATCGGAAAACCATCTAATGAAGATTAGTATAAATTTCAAAAGAGATTAAAATGATAAAAAGTATAATTGACAAAGCAACAGGGTTCGAAAAAAGATTTGAAAACATTAATACAGTTGTTTTTGAAAACTCAATTGATGCATCTAAAGCAGTTGCCAGAGAAATCGCAACACTTATCAAATCAAAGCAGGAAAATAACGAATCGTGCATATTAGGGCTAGCAACTGGTTCTTCACCAAAAGGATTGTATGCTGAATTAGTTCGTTTGCATAAAGAAGAAGGATTGAGTTTTAAGAATGTAATCAGTTTCAATCTGGATGAATATTATCCGATGGAACCCAACTCTATCAACAGTTATGTTCGTTTTATGAAAGAATTACTGTTTGACCATGTCGATATTTTACCTGAAAATGCCCACGTTCCCGACGGACTTTTAACAAAACAACAAATTGCCGACTATTGCCACGATTACGAAGCCAAAATTGAAGCTTTGGGCGGTATCGATTTACAGATTTTAGGAATTGGAGGAAACGGACATATCGGTTTTAACGAATCAGGTTCACTTCAAAACTCTAAAACCCGCTTGGTAGCTTTAGACCATATTACAAGAGT